>JARFRJ010000497.1 GCA_029287305.1 Hyphomonas sp.
GCGGAAACAGCCATGCGAGCCTTGATTGCGCATGAGAGGCCCGGCGACGGTATACGGGGGGAAGAGTTTGGGGTTACAGCCTCACAAAATGGGTATTATTGGGTTCTGGACCCGATTGATGGTACGCGAGCCTATATCGCAGGTCTGCCTGTTTGGACGACATTAATCGCCTTTTGTGATCCGCACGGCGTGCCTCTTATCGGGATTATTGATCAGCCCGTTTTAGGTGAGCGTTATAGTGGCTGGCCGGGACAGGCTCTGTTGCAAACCTCAGGCGGGGCCACCCATGATTTATCCGTTTCACGCACTGAACAGTTAAATCACGCCATTATTTCCACGACAGACCCGTTTATCCTGACCCCCTCTGAACAAAGTGCCTGGATAGATTTGCGTCATACTGCGCGGTTAAGCCGATATGGTTTGGATGCGTATGCCTATGCGCGTCTCGCGGCGGGCAGTATAGACTTGGTCGCTGAGTCCGGTCTGGCATTGCATGATATGGCGGCTTTGCTTCCAGTTATTCGTGGGGCAGGTGGAGTGGCTTGTGATTGGTCAGGGGGGACCGCCAAAAGAGAGGGCCAGCTTGTCTGCGCCGCGACGCCAGCCTTACTGGAGGCAGCCCTGATCTTCCTGAAACCGCAAGCAGAGGCGGCCTCTCCTATATCTGGCCCTTTACCCGGAACAGATACTGAGTGAAGAAAGAGGCCATCACGAACGTTTGCGCCTGATCCCTTTGAAGGCGTTTATGGACATGTCTTGCATCACCCCTCATAAAGGGCAAAACGGAATTTATCCCTTGGAACAGCCCATCATGCTATTACGCTGGATATGAACCTTGCAAATAGATATTCGCCAAACCCAAAATCCCTTCGGGGACGAAAGATTGGCCTGTTTGGTGGCTCTTTCAATCCAGCCCATAGCGGGCATGTCCATGTGAGCGAAACGGCGCTGATGCGCGCTGGACTTGATGAAGTTTGGTGGATCATTGCTAGGGGCAATCCGCTGAAAGAAAATCATGGTGACTTTGCCGCCCGTTATGCCTCCGCCGCTGCTCTCGCCAATCCGCGCCGGATGAAAGTTCTAGAGATAGAAAAGCAATTGAGCCTGACATATACTGTCGACACGCTGGCTCATATTTGCACGCATTATAGACAGGACAGATTCTGTCTCTTATACACATCTGACGCTGCCG
>JARFRJ010000507.1 GCA_029287305.1 Hyphomonas sp.
TCTAAACCCTATTAAACTTTAACTTTCAGCCCGCCTCGGAATCTGCTTAGGAACAGCTATGGTCAAGCCTTCATCCCAAGTGCTTTTTGCTTGTCAATCCTGCGGAGCCACATTCACCAAATGGTCTGGACGCTGCGGGGCATGCGGGGAGTGGAATACGCTGGTCGAAGAGGCCTCTGCCGCCCGCCCGGGCGGGTTGAAGGCGAAACCCTCCAAACGTTCCGGATCAGGGCAAATTCCCTTTACCAGCCTGAACAGTCCGGAAAGCCCACCACCGCGCATCCAGATCGGTGTGGAAGAGCTGGACCGGGTCTTTGGCGGCGGCATTGTACCCAATTCAGCTACTTTGATTGGCGGCGATCCCGGTATTGGCAAATCGACCCTTCTCTTACAGGTCGCTGCGCGGCTCGCCCGTAATGGATTGAAAGTGGTCTATGTCTCCGGCGAGGAAGCCAGCGCACAGATTCAAGAGCGCGCCCGAAGATTGAAAGTCGCTGACAGCCCGGTTGAGCTGGCAATCGAAACCGATTTGCGGAAAATCCTGCGCGCCCTGAAAACAGATCCGCCTGATTTTGTCGTCTTTGATTCGGTTCAGACCTTATGGTCAGACAGTCTAGACGCGGCGCCCGGCTCTGTTGCGCAAGTACGCGCATGCGCTCAGGAGCTTACACATTGGGCCAAAACTTCCGGCGCGGCCCTGGTTCTGGTCGGTCATGTCACCAAGGAAGGGCAAATTGCCGGGCCGCGTGTCGTTGAACATATGGTCGATACTGTCTTTTATTTCGAAGGCGAGCGCGGACATCAATTCCGGATTTTACGGGCGGTGAAAAACCGGTTCGGGCCGACCAATGAAATTGGTATTTTTGAAATGGGCCCCTATGGCCTTGCACCTGTTCAGGAACCTTCGGCTCTCTTTTTGCCCGCAGAACGCGATGTGCACGGCGGGACGGCCATATATGCGGCGATGGAAGGCACAAGGCCAGTTCTGGCGGAAGTGCAATCGCTGGTCTCAAACTCGGCCTATGGCACGCCCCGGCGTTCCATTGTCGGCTGGGATACTAATCGCTTGGCGATGCTGCTGGCGGTTCTGGAAGCGCGTTGTGGACTGTCTCTGGCCGGACGGGATGTCTATCTTTCCGTCGCAGGCGGCTATCGTATTTCTGAACCGGCAGGTGATTTGGCGGCGGCGGCGGCCCTTATCTCATCAATTGCCAATCAGGCCTGTCCAGTGCGGACCATATAGTT
>JARFRJ010000021.1 GCA_029287305.1 Hyphomonas sp.
CAAGGATGACAGCACTTGCATTTCGGGCAGGCGCGCGGTGTCAATTTCAAGTCTGGCAACTTTGCGGGCCGTTTCAAGCGCCGCGTCTCTGAAAGCGCGATCAATCGCGGCTGAGGAAAAACCGCGCGACAGGTCCAATACTTTTCCGCTCGACTCTGCGACAGCCGTCAAAAAGGAAAATTGCTTTGTTTCACCGGGCTGCAATCGCAATTGCACCTGCAAAGCCATGATCGGGTCAAGCGTCCAGCCCGTGGTGCCTGAAAGCCCCTTTTGCAATCCATGCGGGGATTTCAGGTTTCCGTTTCGACCAATAAACTGCGCCCGGTCTGTTTCATAATTACAAATCTCTATATCAGGATCATCCGTTGCCAGCTTATGGAGGATGACAGGCGGCAGGTCTTCTGGCCGTCTTGGCCTGCGCTCGAACAGCAATCCTTTATCAGCGGGCAGATATGAACTGCCGACAAACAGCTTACTGAAAGCGGGATGGCGTTCATCGTCTTGGGCGGGCGCAAGTACAATTTCAGCATAGCTGGTGAGCTTAATCGTTCGCGCCGAGCGCCCTTCATTGGTCAGGGTTAGACGACGAATATCGACATCAGAAAAGGGTGCAATGACGGTTTCAGCGCGCATTGCAATATCCCGGTCACGTCGAAAGGTTTCGATCATATGTTGGTGAAACAGCGTCTTATGATCTTGGCCATCTATTCCCACAGGTTGTCGCCCTGCCGACCATAGCGTGTCGCTTTCAGCCTCCTGCATATAGAGCCAGTAACCATAGCAATCCCGGCTTGGGTCAGCTCGCCATCTGGTGATTGCATTTTTCTGCCAGAATATGCCGCCACTGCCCGATTCAGAGACAATGGCAGATAATCGCCCATTGCCCAGAACGTGAAGCTGCGGAATGGAGGATGCGGGGGACGGGACCCAAGGAGCAGGAATGGCGGCGGCAGACTGGGTCTCGTGTCGATCCCAGGGTTCATCCACTTGGCCTTTTTCAATGGGAAGTTCCCAAGGCACACGTTCTTGAAGGAGTAAATCGATCGCTTGAAACGATTTTTCGCGCAACACGCGGTCAACGAGAATATCATTATGCAGGACATTCAGGATCGCTGCGATAATCATGCCTTGATGATGGGCCATATAGGTTTTGACGGGGACAAAACTGTGTTGGTTGCGGGCACGCCCGGGCGTGAAGTCCAGCGCTTCCCAGAAGCCAAAAGCTGTGACCGAGCCATATTGTTCAAGCCGTTGCAAGTTTTCCACTGAGGCGCTCGGCCATGTGCACAATGCAAGGGCGCTTGCATAAGGAGAAATTACGAGGTCTTCGCTTAATCCACGTCTGATCCCGAGGCCCGGTACACCGAAAGCCCGGTATTGGTAATTGCCGTCTGCATCGGTCACACCAAAAGCGCTTTCGGAAATACCCCAAGGTACGCCGCGCTTTTTTGCGTATCTCTGCTGATATTCGACCGCGGTTATTTCACTCTCGCCCAATAAAGTGTCGCGTCTGCTTGGCAAAAAAAGCGGCGGCATAAGATATTCAAACATCGAGCCATTCCAGGACAGGATAGACGGTTTGCCAGCCAGACGGGTGATTGGGCGGCTGAAGGCATACCAGTGCTTGATCGGCGCATCATGCTTGGCGAGGGCGAAGAAACTGGCCAAGCGGGCCTCTGTTGCGAGAAGATCATAATGACTGGCATCCAGCCTTCCGGAACTCACATTGTAGCCGATCACAAAAAGACGGACTTCTGCATCATAGAGAAATGTGAAATCCATTTCGAACGCCAGTCTGCCGGCCCGGTTTGCCAGTGCCTCTAGGTCAAGCAATAAATCCTTATGTCGCCTTGCACCTTCTATCAGCGCCTTTTTCAGTGCATCCAACCAGTCCAGATCGCTTGTGTTTGAGGCGGCGGCGGCCTTCTCTGCTTGTATATCGCTCTGGCAAGAGGTGATCTTCTCCAGAATTGTGTGACTTGGTTGTTCTGGCGATAAAGCGTGTTCGATCTTGCTCGCCAGATCAGCAAAACGGGTAGGGTGATCTGCCGGTAATGCAATCCATGGATAGTAAAACTCAATGTCACGCTGCATGGCCCGCAAATGATGAGAGACCCGATCAAGCCAAGTATGAATTTCATTCAATACCCCGTGCCCAATATTAGGGTGGCGAGCAAGCGCGGCGCTGATGCTTTGTTCAAATTCTGGCCAATGCGTTGACTGAATTGTGTGCAGACTTTGGCTCCAGTGCCGCGGGGATCGACGCACGCGTTCAATCAGATTTGGGATTTCAGTCTCTAGCTTTTCGGGCAATGCGTCACCGTTTGGGCCATCTTGATGAAGGGCAGACAATAACAGGCCAAACGTTTCCGACAGCCCGCTCCAACACTGCTCGGTCAAAGGGGATGATCGCTCAGGCTCTAAACAGCCCTGTTTCAGGGCAATTAAAGCCACTGCGAGATTACCACTGTCTACGGTTGAGACATATTGGGGCTCAAGCGGTTCAAGCGTTTGGGTATCATACCAATTGAGCACATGTCCTCGATAGGATTTTAGGCGTTCTGTTGTATCCAGCGTGTTTCTGGTGCGCGCAATGAAATCACTCGTGGTGATAAACCCAAAATCTCTGGCTGAAAGAGCCGAAACAAGAAGCATTCCAATATTGGTCGGAGAGGTTCGATGAGCGACGATGCTTCTTGGGTCTTCTTGAAAATTGTCCGGTGGCAGCCAATTATCATTCGGCCCGGCAAATGTTTCGAAAAAGTGCCAAGTTCGCCGGGCAATTTTTCGAAGGAAGTCCTTTTGGTCCTCCCGCAGTGTTTCTTGTCGCACTTGTCTTGTTTTGGCCGTCCAGATAGCGATTTC
>JARFRJ010000037.1 GCA_029287305.1 Hyphomonas sp.
GTGCATGAACCGTCGGGATACGCACCAAACGAGCCCGCTCACATAGGCCGATATGACCAGAGCCTTATTCCGGGTCTTATTCAGTAAAACAAGACCGGCAGGCTTGTTCTATGTCAAAGCGAGGGATCGCCTTTTGAATAAGTTTCCGGAACGCCATTTTGGAGGTGACCGTGAAGTTCTCTATTGTAACCGGCCTGTTTTCAGCCTTCGCGCTTATGGCATGCTCAACCTCAACGCCATATTTGCCCATTGATGGCCAATATGGTTATAGCGAGCAAAAAATTGAGACCAATCGCTATCGCGTCACCTTCAATGGAAACAGCGCAACCTCGCGCGCGGATGTCGAAATATTTCTTCTGTATAGAGCTGCTGAGCTGACACTGATGGAAGAAATGGACTATTTTCAAGTTGTCGAGCAACACACTGATACGAAGCGAACATACCGATCAAGTGACCCCTATCTATATGGTTATTATCCTTATGGTTACCACCGCCGCTTCCCTTATTACGCCTATGGCTACCCATGGTCATATACCAGCCCAGTGCGTGAAATAAAGAGATATGAAGCCCATGCATTCATAGTTTTGCATCGGGGCACAAAGCCGGTTGACGACCCAAGTGTTTATGATGCGGAAGAAGTAATATCAAATCTCGGCCCCGATATTCGCCGTTCCCAAGAGCAGAGGTATTGAACATGCGCGTTTCTTTCACACCTAGACCCCTATTGGCCATCCTCATATTGACTTTTCTTGCAACCGGCGTTGCCTCAACGCTTGGAATTCAAACGCGCTCTGGCGACACAGTTGAAATCTCTGGCGAGCATGATGACATGGTGTTCGCCGCGGGCGGGCAAGTCAGATTAGCGCTGACGACCCCGGATGATGTCTACGCCGTCGGCGGTAATATAGAGGCCGAAGGAATTAAAGCTGATCATCTCTCGCTTGCAGGCGGCGATATTGTTATCAGTAAAGCAGATGTATCCGACATTTTGTCTGCCGGTGGCAATTTAATTCTCATTGATGGGACGGTGCGAGACGATGTGATCGCCGCCGCCGCAGACCTGACCATCCGGAGGGGCTTTAGGATCGGTGGATCCGTCATTCTATCCGGCGCGGCTGTGAATTTGGAAGGTCCAATTAGCGGCGAAGCAAGGGTCGCAGGTGAGATGGTGCGTTTAAACGGTGAGATCACTGGCCCGGTTAGGGTACGCGCAAAACGCCTGATAATTGGACCAGATGCCTATATTATGGGTGATCTGAGCCATCAATCGGATACGATTGATATCGCTGAGGGCGCGACCATTGAGGGTGATATTATTGTCCTGAAACCCCGATCCGGGCCGGATATAGAACCTTTTCTACATCGTGCATCGGTCATGTTTGCCTTATTTGGCCTGCTCTTGCTCACCGGGTTGATATTCCTTGTGGTCATTGCCGTTATCGCACTGCCCGGTTTGATGAATCGGTCTCGGCGAATGCTCCACGAGCGTGCGCTCTCGACACTGGGGATCGGGTTTTTGCTGAGTGTCGCCGTGCCCGCCATGGTCACAATATTGTTTATGACAATTTTTGGTATCCCCCTCGGCATACTCATAGGAAT
>JARFRJ010000149.1 GCA_029287305.1 Hyphomonas sp.
CCACTACACTAGAGTTGGATCGTCGGCAGCGTCAGATGTGTATAAGAGACAGCGTCGATCGTACGCGTAAGGGCGGCGGGGAAATTGTTGGTCTTTTAAAAACCGGGTCCGCCTATTATGCCCCGGCTGAAAGCGCGATAGAGATGGCGACCTCCTATCTGAAAGATAAAAAGCGCTTACTGCCTTGCGCCGCGCATCTTTCCGGCGAATTTGGCTGCCACGACCTCTATGTCGGTGTTCCGGTCCAGATTGGCGCTGACGGGGTTGAACGAATTGTCGAGATCACTCTGAACGATGATGAGCAAGCCATGTTTGATCATTCGGTCGATGCGGTGAAAGGCCTTATGGAGGCCTGCCGCAAGCTTGATCCCTCTCTTTAAAGCGTAACGGTTCTATTGGAACCGCCTTAGAGCTTTAATTTAAACCCTTCTTATTGTGTGCCTTTCAGGTCATAGCGCGGCGCGGGTAACGCCCTAGGTCGTGTGCGAGCTAAAGGACCGAGAAGGGCTTCCGACACGCGCTCTATAAAGAGTTTTGCAGATCAGACTGAACAAGGCTGGCATAAACACCATCCTTGGCCATCAAGGCTTCATGCGTCCCGCTCTCAACCATTTGGCCTTTGTCAATCACCAGAATACGATCTGCCAGCCGGGCGGTTTCGAGGCGATGGGCAATAATCATCACGGTTCTGTGGCGGGTAAGCTGTCTTAAAGTGGCTTGTATGGCCGCTTCGCTCTTAGTGTCTAGGGCGCTTGTCGCTTCATCCAAAAGCAGGATTGGCGCATCGCGCAAGATCGCCCGTGCCAGCGCCAGTCTTTGACGTTGACCGCCTGAAAGCCGCTGCCCGCGCTCGCCGGCATTCGTGTCATAGCCATCTGCAAACGCGTCAATAAAGTCGGCGGCATGGGCCCTCACCGCGGCCCCCCGGATCTCCGCCTCATCTGCGTCAAGACGGCCAAGCGCAATATTGGCCCGCAATGTGTCTTCAAAGACAATGGCATCCTGCTCGACCAAAGCTATGTTGGCCCGCAATTCAGCCTGGCTCACCTCACGAATATCCACCCCATCCAGCAGGACCTGCCCCTCTGCTGGATCATAGAAGCGCATCAGAAGATTGAATATTGTGGATTTGCCTGCGCCGGACGCACCGACCAGACAGACCGTTTCGCCCGCGCGCACGGTAAAGTTTAAATCGCTGAAGATCGGCTCCTCGCTCATATAGGCAAAGCGGACCCGGCGAAATTCAATATGGCCTTTGACAGTCCCAAGACTTGACGGAGCGGCAGGGTCGGTAATCTCAGGTTTGGCATCAATCAGACCGTGCAGATGCTCTATCGCTGCGCGCGCTTCTGCCGCCAGATTATGCAAGCCGCCAAGGGCGCGTATTTCCGGCGCGGCAACCCCGATCAGGGCGATAAACCCAAGCAAGTCGCCTATTGTGGTCATCCCGGATGAAATACGCCAAGCTGAAAAAGCCAGAATGCCGCCAATGACAATCCCGCCAGCAATTTCCAATATCGGGTCAATCGCCGCCTTATCCCGTAAGAGAGACAGAAACAGG
>JARFRJ010000164.1 GCA_029287305.1 Hyphomonas sp.
TAACAAATATACAAGCTTTAAAGGAATTTCCCCATGAAAACTATCTCTCGCTTCTTCAACGATGAATCTGGCGCAACCGCTATCGAATATGGCCTTTTGGCCGCCTTGATCGGTGTTGCAATTATCAGCGCTGCTGGCACAGTTGGCGATCGTCTCGGCTTCACATTTGCAGATGTGTCCGCTGCTCTGCCAGCCACCTAAACGCCAAGCGCGCATCCCGTGAACAAATAAATTTGGACCGCCTGGATGGGCCGGATCAGGCAATAGACCTCACATCAAAAAGGGCGCACATATCATGCGCCCTTTATTGTGCCGGGAAGGAAGAGCGTTAGGCTTGATTTGGTATTTGGAAAGCTTGCCCTTACACAGCGCTTCAGATTTACATAAGGTTTGAATTAGAAACTTTTCCTAACCGATCACGCCATATATCGTGCCATACATCATGCATGCCTGAAAATTGTACGCATTCGCTGTTCCGCTGGCCGTTGCGCTGCCCGCCCGGCTAAAAATCGCTCTAATTGATTTGACTATAGTCTATGTCGCATTGGGCTCGGATTGGAACTGGATATAATTGGCCTCGCCCATTTTATCCATAAGATCAATTTGCGTTTCGAGCCAATCAATATGGTCTTCTTCCGAACTTAGAATTTTGGCAAAAAGATCACGGCTAACATAATCACGCGCCGCCTCGGCCCCCGTAACCGCATCGCGATACATTGGATGGGCTTCCATTTCCATAGCCAGATCAGCCTGGAGAATTTCGCGCACCGTTTCGCCGATCTTCAACTTGCCGAGGTCCTGCAAATTGGGCAGACCGCCGAGGAAGAGGACGCGCTCAATCAACCAGTCAGCATGCTCCATTTCTTCCAAGGATTCCTGATATTCTTTTTCGCCAAGCCGGCTGACACCCCAATCTTTCAACATGCGGGCATGCAGGAAATATTGATTGATCGCCGTCAGCTCTTTTTTCAAAGCCACATTCAGCAGTTTGATAATTTCAGGATTGCCCTTCATAATGGCCTCTCTTGCTTTTTAAAATTCAGTGTCTAAAGATGAAATAGAGGTTTTTCACAATATTTCAAGATAAATCTCAATAAAAACAAACTGTTGTGATATTGCGATGCAGTCGCAGACACGGTG
>JARFRJ010000192.1 GCA_029287305.1 Hyphomonas sp.
GCCAAAGACTGGCAGGCGCTGAAAGCCAAGCATGACTATGCACAAATCACTTGGCCCAAAGCGATTGGTGGGCGCGGCGGCACGCCAATGCAGCAAGTGATCTGGAATCAGGAAGAAGCCAAGTTTGAGGCGCCCACGGGCCCGTTTACGATCGGGCTGGGCATGTGTATTCCGACCGTGATTGCCTTTGGCAGTGATGAGCATAAAGCCCGCTATATTGCGCCTTCTCTCACAGGGGAGGAGATATGGTGTCAATTATTCTCTGAACCGGCTGCCGGCTCCGATGTGGCGGGGGTCAAGACCCGCGCTGTGAAAGACGGCGATGAGTGGGTCATCAATGGCCAGAAAGTCTGGACAACGGGGGCACATTTCTCCGATTATGGCATATTGCTGACCCGCACAGACTCCAAGGCGGTCAAGCATAAAGGCCTGACCATGTTTATCGTGGATATGAAAGCGCCCGGTGTTGAGGTGCGTCCTATCCATCAGGCGTCGGGCGGGCGTGATTTCAATGAAGTTTATTTCACGGATCTGCGCGTGCCGGATTCTGATCGCCTCGGCGAGGTTGGACAGGGTTGGAAAGTGGCGATTGTCACTTTAATGAATGAAAGATTGGCGATTGGCGGTTCAGCCGGACCGGACTGGGCCGAGATTATGGACTATGCGCGCGATCATGGCGTGATGGGTGATGGGGCCTTTCGTGCCAAGCTGGCAGACTGGTATGTCGCTGCACAAGGTTATAAATTGACCAAATTTCGTACCCAGACCGCTCTTTCTAGGGGGCAAACGCCGGGACCGGAAAGCTCTATCGGGAAGATTATCACGGCCAATCAATTGCAGGATATCTGTAATTCAGCGATTGAGATGCAGGATCATTATGGCATTATGAGCGATAGCGGGACAATGCCGAAAGAAGCCCTGTTCCAGAAAAGCTTTCTATGGGCACCGGGCTTGCGCATTGCGGGGGGGTCTGATGAAATTCTGAAGAATATTATCGCCGAACGTGTGCTTGGCCTGCCGCAAGATGTGCGGGTCGACAAAAATGTCCCCTTTGAGGAGCTTAAACAGGGATAAATCCCCGATTATCAGACCCTTTTCTGACCCCTATGAGGCTTAGAGCGTGTCCGAGCTAAAGCTAGGCCCTATCCTGTGCGGCCAGTAATATAATCCTGTGTGCGCTGGTCAACCGGATTGGTGAAAATCTGATTGGTCTCGCCATATTCCACCAAAGCGCCCTGATAGAAAAACCCGGTATGTTCGGAGACCCGTGCGGCCTGAGCCATGGAATGGGTAACGATGAGAATACAGTAATTCTGTTTCAGCTCATCTATGAGCTGTTCCAGCCTAGCCGTCGCGATCGGGTCGAGGGAGGAGGCCGGCTCATCCATCAAGATCACTTCCGGGCGGATCGCAATGGCTCTGGCAATGACGAGGCGTTGCTGTTGCCCATTGGAAAGGCTTGTGCCCGGCTCGCCAAGCCGATCTTTCACCTCATCCCAAAGCGCCGCGCGGCGCAGGCTATGCTCAACAATATCATCAAGTTCGCCCGCATAATCGGCCAGACCGTGAATGCGCGGGCCATAGGCGACATTGTCATAGATGGATTTCGGAAAAGGGTTTGGCTTTTGAAACACCATGCCGACACGGGCGCGCAAGACCGTCGGGTCAATCTGGTCGCTGTAAATGTCAATTCCATCCATCTCCACATGACCGGTGACGCGCGCATTTGGGATCGTATCATTCATGCGATTGAAGACGCGCAAAAAGGTAGATTTCCCGCATCCGGAAGGTCCAATCAAGGCGGTAACGCTTTGATCGGGAATATCGACATCAATCCCGTGCAGAACGCGGGTCTTGCCATAATAGGCCTGAACATTGCGGCAGCGAAATTTCGGCAATCGCGCCGGGGAGGACGTGTTAAAGGGCGATGTGGCCAGAGGGGCCGGTTGGTCTATCATTTACGCTCCAGTCTTGATCGTATGATAAAGGCGATGAGATTAAGCAGGGTCATCATAACCAGCAATACCAGAATTGCCGCGGCGGTTCTTTCCACCCAGGCATGATCCGCATTTTCAGCCCAGAGAAAAATTTGGATGGGCAGGGCGCTGGCCGCATCGGTCAGGCTGCTTGGCGGGGCGCTGACATAGGCAACCATGCCGATGAGCAATAGCGGGGCAGCTTCCCCCAGCATCTGCGCCATGCTAAGGATCGTACCGGTGAGGATACCCGGCCCAGCTTCGGGAATCTTGTGATGAAACAGCGCCTGCATATGGGAAGCGCCAAGGCTTAAGGCGCTGTCCACTCTGTGCTGAGAGACCTGACGCAGCGCCGCGCGGGTGGTAATAATCAAGGTCGGCAAAGCCATCAGCGCGAGCACAAGGCCAGCGACAAGCGGGGCCGCGCGGGGCAGGCCGCCCAATTCCAAAAACAGAAACAATCCCAAAAGGCCAAACAGGATCGGCGGCACCGCAGCCAGATTATTGATATTAATCTCAACAATATCGGTAAAGCGGTTTTTCGGCGCAAACTCTTCCAGATAGATGGCCGCGCCGAGCCCGATGGGCGCCGCGACAAGATAGGCAATCAGTATCGCCATAAGCGATCCGAGAAAGGCCGAACCAATGCCTGCCAGTTCTGCATTCGGACTGTCTGGGGCAAAAAAGAACCTCATATTGAAATGAGCTTTCAAATCACCTTTTTCGATGAGCGCATTTATCCAGATGCGTTGCTGTGCGGACATAGTCTGTCTTACGCGGACGCCCCCCTCGTCATGTTTTAAATATTGATCAACAGGACCGGAGACCGGTATGGGCAGAATAATGGATCGGCTTTCAGACAGGGTTTGCATATTTTCAGACAGATATTGGCGAACCGCATTAGAGGCCCCCGGCAGTGAGACAAGTGCATAAAGTTCTTTTTTGGTATCTGTTTCCTGGACGCGCGGAAACCGGGCCTCAAGGGCGGTTTTAATCACTGCGCGATAGTCAGCCGCGCGGATATCCTGCTGGCTGGGCACCTCCTGTGAAAACAGGCTTTGGCGATCCAGAGTGATTTTCAGATCAAGGCTGTGCTGATAAAAGACATTATGCCCGCTTGATATCAGGCTGAGCAATAGCCATCCTAGAATGGTGCTGGCGAGGATGACAGAGCCAAGACCCATCAGGCGAAACATCCATTCCCCCCTTTTGCGCGATCGTAATATGGCGCGCGCCTTATGGCTGTCCTTCGGCTCAGTCATTTGGGGTCTATCCGGTATTGGCATAGCTGTCGCGGGCTCATCTGTGGAATTTGGCATTATAGCCACGCACAATGCTTATGGCGATGATATTCAATAGCAGGGTCAGAATGAACAAGATAAGGCCGAGCGCATAGGCTGCGAGCGTCTTGGCGCTGTCCAATTCTTGGTCACCGGTCAGGAGCGTGACAATCTGCACGGTGACAGTAGTGACAGCCTCAAACGGATTGAAAGTGAGATTGGCCGCTTTGCTGGCGGCGAGGGCAACGATCATCGTCTCGCCGAGGGCCCGGCTAACCCCTAAAAGGCTGGCCGCCATCAGACCCGGAAAAGCCGCCGGGAGGATAATTTTCTTGACCGTTTCAGATGGCGTCGCCCCCAGCGCATAGGAGCCATCGCGCAAAATCTGCGGCACCCCGCTCATCACATCATCCGACAGAGAGGATATATAGGGAATAATCATCACCCCCATAACAATGCTCACAGCCACCACGCTTTGCGCGGTAATGTCAAAACCAAGCGCCGCCATGCCGGTTTGAACCATTGGGCCAATCGTCAGAAGTGCAAAAAAACCATAGACGACGGACGGAATGCCCGCCAAAATCTCAATGACAGGCTTTATCACGCGACGCCTGCGCCGTCCGGCATATTCAGACAGATAGATGGCGATAAACAGGCCAATTGGCACCGCGATGAGCATGGCGAAGACCGTTATCAACCCTGTGCCCAAAAGCACAGGCACAACACCAAACGACCCGGCCTCGCCGATCTGATCTTCCCGGATCGGGATTTGCGGCGACCATTCTAACCCTGTGAGAAAATCTGTCAGAGGGATTTTCTCGAAGAATCGCAGGCTTTCAAACAGGAGAGAGAGGATAATTCCAAAAGTTATGAGGATCACCACGCCTGAACATAAGAACAGGGCAAACTGGACAAAACCTTCCACATAATCGCGCGCTTTAAACTCTCTTTGGGTGAGTTTGAAGCTCATAAGGCAGGTCAAGGCCGTGATCAGGGCCATTAGAATGAGAGGGATCGTCACGCTGCCCACAGCCGCAAAAAAAAGTCTGTAAAGTGCGAGCATTAGAAGCATAAAGAAGCCAGCCGTCCAAGCGGCAAAATAGGCATGGAAATTTGGCACGGAATGCGGGCGGGTCTCAGCCCCCAGGCCGGGCACATAAAACCGCATAATGGCGAGCGTCCGGGCAAAGACGAAGGCCATCACGATCAAAAAGAGATACACCCCCCCTAACAGCATTGGCATGCCTTTTCCGGGGGCACCCGATGAGGATGCCGGGACCGTTCAGGACGCACGTGCATCAGAGCCAATCCTGTCAATCGCCAGCAGATACTGCGCAAGATCCGCCTGACCGAGAGGGATCAGCCCCATTTCGGTTAAATACCCATCCGGTCCACTGGCCGCCGGGGACAGAAACTCCCGGGCAAAGGCTTTTATCGCCCTATGCGTGCGAGGTTTATCGGTTTTCAGATATAGAAAAAGTGGCCGCGAAATAGGATAGACCCCTGATGAAATATTCTGAAAATTCGGGATAATGCCATTAATGCGCAAGGCTTCAATTTTATCACTGTTCTCAATCAGCATGGAATAGCCAAACACGCCAATGGCCCCATTGGACTGACGGATCATTTGCACGACAGATGTGTCATTTTCCCCTGAATTGATCCAATGATTGTCCTGGCGCAGGCTTTGCGCCCTTTGCCGGAACGCAATTGGATTGGCCACTTCAAGAGCCGCAAGGCATGGAATGCGCCGGGCCCCTTCTTGCATGACAATTTCGGTAAATGTATCGCGCGTGCCAGAGGTTGGCGGCGGGCCATAGACCTCAATACGACTGCGCGGCAAGCTAGGATCAATATCAGACCATGTGCGATAGGGATTGGGTTGGAAGGCACATATCGCGCCGCCATTCTTGCTCACATCTGTCGGAATATCTTTCGCCAAGGCCAGATAGAGCTGTTTGAAGTCCAGACCGGTAAGCCCCATCTTTTGCTCAGGATTAACCCCGTGCGCCAAGACAACCCCATCATATCCGATTTTTACCTCAACGCTTTCTGTCACGCCATTGGCTTGGCATTGGGACCGCTCGCTTGGCTTTTGCGGGCGCGAGGAATTGACGATATCCGGCGTTAACCGGCCCGGTCCGGCACAAAATAATTTATGCCCGCCGCCGGACCCGGTTGCCTCCAGAATAATCTTATGACCTGTTTTAAACGTAAACTCCTGTGCAACCGCTTTGGTCAGCGGATATAGGGTCGAGGAGCCGACAATGCGCAATGTAATCTGGGGCGTCGCAGAGCGCTCTGCTATGTGATTGGCGCGGGGCTCTGACGGCGCTATGGCGACATCTTTTTGGCAGGCTGAAAGCCCGAGGAAAACCAACAGGCCTAAAAGGAAGTAAACTTTGATCATGAGCGTCCAATCGTGCGCGCGCTATCCCTGTTTGCCTGAATAGCCCCTCATCCGGTCAAAGGGGCCATGTTCTTGTGAAAAAATCCCGATTTCTTCTGACGATGAAAAATACGTATAAACTATGCCTGACAGAACCGGAATGGCAAAAATGTTTCATGCAGATCAACAGGCAGATGACAGAGGAAGGCGGATTGAATGCGCTTGAAACAGTCAAACTGTCATGAGCAAGAGCATTAGAGCGTGTCCGGCTTGCCTTATGGCGTCAGGTGCGGGAATCGAATATCTGTAATATCAGCCACGAAAAAGGGAAAATAATCATCTGATTGAAAATGGTTTCCCGCTTCGATATGGGTTGGCAGATGAAAGCCCTGAAACGTCTGAAAGTTTGACAGATAGCCGCCAAAGTTTTGCAGCCTGAACGTTTTTTCCGGATTGGCATTACTCCAACGTAAAAAACTGACCTCAACCGGGCGTCCGAGCGGATCTACTTTCAGCTTTATCGTCTGTTGCATATCTCTATGACGCAGGGTCACATGGGCAGAGCTGTGCGTGTCTTCTGTCCATGTGATATGCGGTGCAGGCAGAAGGGCGCCAGGCGTCCAAAACAGGGCTTCGGCAATATATCGTCCAAAAGCAGAGCGTTGATGATCCAGAGTACCGCCTGACCGCGCGACAGGTAGTAGCCTTGCTAGCCAAAACCGGGTCCATCGACCCGTGTCGGAGCCTGAAATGTGCGATAGCGCAGAGCCTGCCGTCATGGCCCATACGAAACCTTCAGGTGCGCCAAGCGTTTGACGGGCCCGCATGGACATATAACGCGGCTCAGTTTTATCGCCCATGCCAAACTGTCCCGTCATTTCAAGCTGTGCAACAGTATAAAGCGGCGTGCCTTCCTTGATTGCAAACCTGAAAAACCGCCGCGCAGGCTCGGGCAAATCTGCAACCATATCATATGAAAATTCAGGTGGTTCAACGGGTTGAAAGCTTATAAGCCGCGCCGTTTCGGCCCGGTCGGCCTGATGATCCCTTTGCCGCCAGAGGAAAAGCCCAAGCAAGGTCAGCGCGATCACGGATAGGATCAAACTGCCTATGATCTCCATTTTACATACCCCTTTGAAACATGCGTCTTGATCTGGTGGATCACGCCCCGCTCTCTTTTGCCGCGCGCATCTGTTTATAGGCGGCCAAGGCGCGTTCACGGCCCATTTTATGCTCAATCACTGGCTTTGGATATGTCTTGCCTAATTTAACATTGGATGCCTGCTGTAGAGCAGAGGCAGCCTCCCAGGGCTTATGGATATATTTAATCGGCAAGGCGGCCAATTCCGGACAATATGTGCGGACATAGTCGCCGCTGACATCAAATTTCGCCCCTTGTGTGATCGGATT
>JARFRJ010000260.1 GCA_029287305.1 Hyphomonas sp.
GCCCTATTCAGATCAGCAATGGGATACATTCTTCCAGCTCGGCGGACGCCCAGATGTGTTTCAGGATGAACGCTTTTCCACCTATGAGGCACGCACAGAGAATGTTGGGGCGCTATATGCTTTGATTGAGGAGGTTACAGCGACCAAGACAAGTGAGGACTGGCTGGAAATTCTCGCCGAGGCGCAAATCCCTGCAATGCGGTACAATAAAATGCCGGACGTCTTGAAGGATGCGCATCTGAACGCGGTCGATTTTTTCCAGACGCGCGAGCACCCAGCCGCAGGCCCATATCGTGCCGTGCGCCATCCTGTCCATTTTTCAAAGACACCTGCCAATATCCGCAGTGATGCCCCCCAATTGGGCGCAGATACAGCCCGTATTCTGGCTGAATTGGGACTTGAATAAGCCATAAGCTGCGCGGGCGTTTGGCTTGAGAGACGGTCTGATGACGGCTCTATAATTTTCGAAAGGGCAGAAGAAGGCTCCAAGTGAGCCTATCGGCCCGTTTGTCCTGAAAGGCTTTTAGGCCAATTTGCATCTGCAAATGCCCAGCCTTAGGAGCGCTTTGATAGGTGCCAAATAATCTGTCCCAAACAGACAGACAAAAGCCAAAATTGCGCCTCTGCTCTGTCCGGTCCGTGGAGTGATGCACACGGTGCATATCCGGTGTTACCAGGATGCGGCGAAGGCTTTTATCAAGCTGGCGGGGGATATCAATATTGGCATGATTGAACAGGGCGCAGCCATTAAGCAGAATTTCAAACAGGATGACACTCGCCGCAGACGGACCAAGCGCGGCGATAATCACCGCTTTATAGAGGAGAGAGGCGATAATTTCACCCGGATGGAAGCGCAATGCGGTTGTGACATCAATATCCCGATCGGCATGATGCACCCGGTGTAAGCGCCAGAAAAAGGGGATGCGATGGGACAGAACATGTTGCAGCCAGATCGCAAAATCGAGCGCCAGTAAGGCAATTATAAGCTCAATCCAGCCCGGCAGGGCGAGCCCGTTTAAAAGCCCCCAGCCTTGCTGCGCCGCCAGCACTGCCATACCGACCGCCAGAAGCGGCCCGGCGATTTGACCCAATAGCCGCGCGCTGACCGTCGCGCTGACCAATATGCCGGCATTGCTCAGCCATCTATGTAGTTTTGATCCGGTCAGGGCGCGGCGCGGGCGGGTCAGTTCCAGCGCGGCCATCAGGACGAAGATGAGCAGGAAGCTAAGAAAGCGTAAGATCGCTTCATGCGCGAGGGCCCATTGCGTCATGGGAGCGTCCTCTGATCAGAGGCGGGTTGGGGATGATAGCTTAAAGCCTCCTCAGCTTTGATCAATTTGCCCCATGTCTTATCATAGGGATGAATAGAGCGGGTCTTGCCGTGTGAATTGACGAGGGCAAATCCCTGATTATGCCAGGCAAACAGGCCGCCGCGCAAATTGCTAACAGAATGGGTTGGATACGCCTCTGCCAAGGCCGACCCCAGAATGGACGAGCGCCAGCCGACCGAACAATAGACGATAATCTGCGCCTCTGGCGGCAAGGCGTCTGTCAGACGCGCAATATCTTCAGCCGAGCTTTTTGGCGAAACCTGGACAGCACCCGGCAGATGAGAGACCGCATATTCCTCAATCTCGCGCACATCTAGGATAAGGTGCGGGGTCTGGGTTGCAAGTTTTGCGGACAGGGCCTCTGGCGCTATATGCGCCAAAGCTGGGTGCGCGGCCTCAATTTCCGCCTCAATCTGGCGTAAATCAAGCGCGCCCTCACCGCACCCTGGCAGGGTGAGACTTGCACATAGGCTTGTAAGAATGATCGAGAGACGTAGCATTAATCACAAGGCCCTTTTGAAAACGTTTTTTGGCAGCTTTTATTTATATAGAGTTTAATCTCTCTAAGATAAAGAAAAAGCCCGAGCACTTGGCCCGGGCTTTATAAAGATGTGGAGAGAGAGGGTTAGGGCTAGAAGCCCATACCGCCGCCCATACCGCCCATGCCACCCATATCGGGCATGCCACCACCGGCAGCCGGGCCATCCGCTTTGGGCGCTTCGGCGACAGCCGCTTCTGTTGTAATCAGAAGAGCGGCCACAGAGGCTGCATTTTGCAAGGCAGAGCGCACGACCTTAACTGGATCAATGATACCCATTTCGACCATATCGCCATATTCTTCGGTCTGGGCGTTAAAGCCGTAATTCTTGGAGTCGCTATTGCTGACCTGATTGACAACGATAGAGCCTTCAACGCCGGCATTTTCGGCAATCTGACGGATCGGAGCTTCCAGAGCCTTGCGGACAATATCAATACCCGCTGTCTGATCGTCATTTTCCCCTTTGACATCAATATGCCGGGAGGCGTGCAGAAGCGCAGACCCACCGCCGGCGATAATGCCTTCTTCAACCGCGGCACGTGTCGCGTTCAGAGCATCATCGACACGGTCTTTGCGCTCTTTCACTTCGATTTCAGTTGCGCCGCCAACCTTGATCACGGCAACCCCACCCGCCAGCTTGGCCAGACGTTCTTGCAGTTTCTCACGGTCATAATCAGAACTTGTGTCCTCAATCTGACGGCGGATCTGGGCCACACGGGCGGCGATGTCGGCTTGTGCGCCAGCTCCGTCAACGACCGTTGTGTCATCCTTGGTGATATGGACGCGCTTGGCGGTGCCGAGCATATCCATGGAGACGTTTTCAAGCTTGATGCCCAAATCCTCGGAAATCACCTGACCGCCTGTCAGAATGGCAAGGTCTTGCAACATCGCCTTACGACGATCGCCAAAGCCCGGTGCTTTGACCGCAGCAATTTTCAGACCGCCGCGCAGCTTGTTGACAACCAGGGTCGCCAGCGCTTCCCCATCGACATCTTCAGCGATGATCAGGAGAGGCTTCTGGCTTTGCACAACGCTTTCCAAGATGGGCAGCATTGGCTGAAGGGAAGACAATTTGCTCTCATGCAGGAGAATGAACGGATCATCCAGTTCAGCGATCATTTTATCTGCATTGGTGATGAAATAAGGGGACAGATAACCGCGATCAAATTGCATGCCTTCCACGACATCCAGTTCAGTGTCGAGGGATTTGGCCTCTTCCACAGTGATCACGCCTTCATTGCCGACCTTTTCCATGGCTTCGGCAATCATCGCACCAACCGTTTTATCGCCATTGGCAGAGATTATGCCAATTTGCGAAATCTCATCATTCGTGTTCACTTTTTTGGATTTGT
>JARFRJ010000206.1 GCA_029287305.1 Hyphomonas sp.
GGATGAGACGGTGAACAGTCCAATTTTGGAAGCGCTTGGCATTAGCGCTGAACAGGCCGCCCAAATGGCCGCAGCGTTAAATCAAGCCAAAACATAAGATCAAACCATAGGATTGTGCAAAACAATACCTCTGTCGCATCAGATCACAGCCGCGATTAGAACGTGTCCGTGATCAGAAATCATAGGCAATGCCTTTGCGTTCCCAATCGCCATAGCGGACCGGGTCTTTACCTTTGGGGCCGCCGATTTCATTTTCTCCAGATGCGTTTGACTCAGCCTCTGCGCACGCTTCACGCCGCGCTTTGGCCTCTGCAAGCGCGCGCTTGGCCTCTGGTGACAGGGCGTCCCTTTCAGAGTTTTTAGATATATCCATGATGTATGAGACTCCACATAGCTCTCTTAAGACATATATAAGTTAAACAGGGCCATTACCAAATTTTGCGGCCCGACAAACGCGAAAAACCAAGATGATAATATGGGTATGATAAATATGGGTACAATGCGAACATATATTCTGCTGGCGGGGATGACCGCTTTGTTTATGGGGGTTGGGTATTTTATAGGCGGACAGACCGGCATGTTTGTGGCCTTTGGCTTTGCCGCTGTGATGAATGGCTTGGCCTATTGGAATGCCGACAAAATTATCTTGCGTATGCACAATGCCCGGGAGGTCACCCCGCGGTCCAGTCATATGCAGGAAGCCCGCTTCGCTAATGATGTCCTTGGCCTAGCGCAAAAGGCGGGTATGCCCCCGCCAAAAATCTATATTCTTGATACAGACCAGCCGAATGCGTTTGCGACAGGGCGTAACCCGGAAAATGCCGCAGTGGCGGCAACACGCGGTCTATTGTCGATGCTTACCCGCGAGGAGATAGCCGGGGTCATGGCCCATGAGCTTGCCCATGTGCGCAATCGCGATACACTCACCATGACCATCACCGCGACTTTTGCCGGGGCGATCACAATGCTGGCAAATTTTGCTCTCTTCTTCTCAAATCGTGAACGCGGCGGACTGATCAGTGGCTTGATTATTATGCTGGTCGCGCCGATTGCAGCCAGTCTGGTGCAGATGGTGATCAGCCGGTCGCGCGAATATGAAGCCGATCGTATTGGCGCTGAAATTTGTGGCAACCCACTTTGGCTCGCTTCAGCGCTTGCCAAAATAGATCGCGGCGCCAAGCAGCATATGAATATCCAGGCCGAGCGTAATCCTGCTCTCGCGCATCTGTATATTATCAACCCTTTGGCGGGCAAAGGGTCTGACAATCTTTTCTCTACCCATCCTTTAACCGCCAATCGTATTGGCGCTTTACAAAAACAGGCAGATAGAGGAAGGGTCTCCGAGGTATCGCTCGGGGCAGAACCCCGGCGAAGAGGTCCTTGGGGATAAATTCCATATGAAAAGTCTGAACTTTTGAACGGGGCCAAAGCGCGCCGCGCTGCGGCGGAAATGCTGATGACCTGTCTGGAAGAACGCCGGACGCTTGATGAAGCCTTAACGCTGATACCGACCTATGAAAATTTACAAGGTCCGGATCGGGCCTTTGCTCGCGCCATGACAAGTGCGGCGCTGCGCCAATTGGGCCAAATTAATGCCGGGCTTGCACCTTTTCTGAACCGCGATCTGGAGACCGCCACACCGCCCTCACGGGCGCTGTTGCAAATTGGAGCCGCTCAGATCTGGATATTGAACACGCCCGCCCATGCCTGCGTGGCAGAAACGGTTGAAGCGGCAAAAAAATGGGCTCGGGCGCGCCCTGCAGCGGGGTTCATCAATGCCGTCTTGCGCAAGGCCGTCTCTGATCGATCTGCCTTTGATGACGCCGGTCCCCTCTCAATTTGGCCAGGCTGGCTGCAAAAAAGATTTACAGATGATTTTGGACAGGACCAGGCTGAAGCCATAGCGGTGGCACAATCCCTAGAACCTCAGCTACACATTACTGTAAAAACGGGCCAGATGGACCGCGTGTCAAACTTGTTTACAGACGCGCAGATCGACACAGA
>JARFRJ010000295.1 GCA_029287305.1 Hyphomonas sp.
CTGTTAATGCAGAGATAGATGGCACAGATATTATCTATAAAAATTATTATGATGTCGGTATCGCTGTCGGCACGGAAAAGGGCCTAGTTGTGCCGGTCTTGCGCGATTGCGACACGTTAAGCCTAGCCGGAATTGAAAAAGGTATCGGGGCGCTCGGCAAAAAAGCCCGTGATGGCTCTCTGGCTATGAGTGATTTACAAGGCGGCACATTCACGATCACCAATGGCGGGGTGTATGGCTCGCTGATGTCCACGCCGATTTTAAACCCCCCACAATCGGGCGTTCTTGGCATGCATCGGATTGAACAAAGACCTGTCGCGATCAATGGTGAGGTTAAAATCCGTCCGATGATGTATTTGGCTTTGTCTTATGATCACCGGATCGTAGATGGAAAAGAAGCGGTCACCTTCCTGGTGCGTATTAAAGAGGCTCTGGAAGACCCCGAACGCATGCTACTGGATATTTAAACCGCAAAATATAGTCAAAAGGAGTGTCAAGATAGAACCTCCCGCCGATCGGGGGTATAGTTTGATTAAACCCTGCAAAGGGTTAACTGAAATTTGTAAGCTAGAGCGTATCTTGACATCATTCCCAGACCTTTCCGGCAAGACGGTATTGCAAGTGATACCAGATCTGTCTGCGGGCGGTGCAGAACAGAGCGTTCTGGAGGTAAGCGCCGCGATAATTGAGGCCGGAGGGCGCGCCCTGATTGCCAGCCAAGGTGGACGGCTAGAAGCGAAAATTTGTCAGGCGGGCGGCGAAATTCTTAAATTCAAGGCCGCCAGTAAAAACCCGTTCACCCTCTATAGAAACATCCATCGGCTAAAAAAAATATTCGCAGACTTCAAAGTTGACCTGATACATGCGCGAAGCCGCGCCCCGGCGTGGAGCGCCTATTATGCTGCCCGGCAGCGCCGTCTGCCCTTTGTCACTACCCATCATGGCAGTTATTCGGCCCGGTTTTACCCCAAAAAAGTGTATAATTCGATCATGGTCAAAGGCGATACGGTTATCGCCAATTCAGACTGGGTCCGGGGTCTGATTGAAACGCACTATGACATACCGGCTGAGAAAATTGTGACCATACCGCGCGGGGTGGATTTAACAGAGTTTGACCCGGCGGCCATATCCTCAGAACGTATCACGGCCTTGCGTCAATATTGGGGCCTACCCAATGACTCCTCCTGCCGCATTATTTTTTTACCCGCCCGATATACATCTTGGAAAGGGCAAAGCTTGGTTTTGCAAGCGCTTGCTTCCCTTAAAGCGCAGAATCAACATAAATTTCACGTCATTATGGCGGGTGATATGCAGGGACGAACGCAATATTTTGCAAAACTGGAAAAGATGCACTCTGATTGCGGGCTCACATCCCTCGTAAATATGCACCCTCATTGCACGGACATGCCAGCCGCCCTCAAATTGGCTGATATTGTCCTTGCCCCCTCCCTCAGACCAGAAGCTTTTGGCCGCACCGCTATTGAGGCGGGCGCTATGGAATGTCCGGTGATTACAGCCGATCATGGCGGCGCACGGGAAACTGTTCTGGAGGGACGCACTGGCTTGCGCTTTACACCCGGCTGCGCGCAAAGCCTCGCCATCGCGCTTGAAACCCTGATACAGATGTCACCCGACACACGCCGTCAAATGGGCCAGGCAGCCCGGACCTTTATCACGCAGGAATTCTCCATTCGGCGACTTCAAAAACGTGTTTTAAAGGTTTATGCTGATTTATTAACTGTGCAGTCTGTATCATAATGGGGGTTGGCATAGGAAAAAAACGGGTCAATCCAGGTGCTCAGGCAGAACGCGTTCTGATTATCAAATTGAGCGCATTAGGTGATTTTTTCCTCGCGCTTGGGGCCATGAAAGCCGTGCGCGAGCATCATAGATCGGCCCAGATCACGCTTTTGACCACACCGCCTTATCAGGACTTTGCCAAAATCACTCCCTATATTGATGTTGTAGAAACCGATGGACGACCAGAAAATTTCAGCCTGACCCATAAGCTGATCCAACGTATACGCCGGGCGAAATATGATATCATCTATGATTTCCAGACCAGTGAGAGAACGGCCAATTATTTTAAACTTCTGAACCTGTCCAGTTTCAAAACGCCGCTTTGGTCCGGCCATGCCAAACATTCAGCTTTTGAACATAACAATCCAAACCGGGCGCACATGCACACGATTGATCGGCTGGGTGAACAATTAAGCTATGCCGGCCTTGGACCTAAAGGGGGCTATACCGCCAAAACAGTGCCAATGCCGGATTTATCTTGGGTGCGACGGGTTCTAAAAAACCCGCCCCGCCTACAGCCGCAATATTATGATATCACCCCGCCTTATGCTCTGATCACCGCCGGAGCCTCGGCCCACAGACAGGCCAAAATCTGGCCGATTGAGCATTATATAGAGATTATAAAACGTATTTCCGAGGCAGGCATTACACCCGTTCTGATTGGCGGAAAAGCCGAAAGCAAAATGGCAGCGCAAATCCAGAAATCAGACCCGCATATCATTAACCTTGTTAATCGGACAGATTTTACCCAGATTATTGCGCTGGCTGAAGGCGCTGAATTCGTCCTTGGCAATGATACCGGCCCAACCCATATTGCCACATTGGCCGGTGCGCCGGGTGTCGTTCTGTTTGCCACACAGGAATCGCAACCTTCGCAAGCCGCCCCTAGAGGACCAAACCCGGTCATCATCGTTCATAGTGATCGGCTGGATGAGGTTTATCCGGGGGATGTCTGGCAGGCGATTCAGTCTTTAAAAGCGTGATCGGATCGCGTGAAGGCAAGCTCACCTTATGCCTGTCCGAGGGGAAGAGCGCCTTTGAACCGCTTTAACTAAAGAGCCCCTTTAAAATTCTCCGCTTATTACCTTGAAGAAATATGAAAAAAAAGCCATATATGGCGCACTCAAACAAAAAGGAATTGACCCATAGCCCGAAGACCTCACGCCGCTCCGCCAAAAAGCAAAGCCAATAGCGGCCCCCGCATCAATGAAGACATCGACGCACCCCGCGTGCTTTTAATCGACCAGAACGGCGAAAAACAAGGCGAAATGCCGACCGCAGCGGCGCTGGATGCCGCTAAGGAAGCCAGTCTGGATCTAGTCGAGGTTGCCCCCGAGGGTAATCCGCCTGTCTGCAAAATTCTCGATTTTGGAAAGCTGCGCTTTGAAGAGCAAAAAAAGCGCGCTGCTGCCCGAAAAAAGCAGAAAACGGCTGATCTTAAAGAGATAAAAATGCGTCCCAACATCGATACGCATGATTATATGGTCAAATCAAAGGCAATTACGCGATTTTTTGAACAAGGCGATAAGGTCAAGGTCACTTTGCGTTTTAAAGGCCGCGAAATGGCCCACCAGCATTTGGGCATGGAATTGCTGAATAAAGTCAAAGACGAATTTGAAGAGGTGGCGAAGATTGAATTGGAGCCGAAACTTGAAGGCCGCCAGATGACCATGGTCATGGCCCCGCGTTAAGGCTAAATTTTAAGGCTTAAATTTTCAAGTCCACATACTGGCTTTTTTACAAAAGCCTACCTTGGGCCAAGCCGCCATGCTTTAAGAAAGCAGTCTTTTTCGCTTTATGCCAATATTTGAAAAAGCGCTTGAAATCATATTCATCGGAAATGGCTGCAAAGCCAGGCGCTTTCTGGCGTTCGACATCAAGCCGTTCTGAAATCGCCGTGCAGAGCAGATTGATCCCGATATCGGCGGTATCGGGAACACATATCTTCTGCGCCCCAAGATTAGCCAATTGGGCAAGCGTATCGCCTTTTATGATCTCAACGGGCAAATCGCACAGCGTCTCATAGATAAAGACGAGCCGTTTCAGAGTGTAGCCACGCGCGGCATAATAGGCCGGGTCCCAGATATGCACCGCGCGTATATGGGGCGGGGTGAGCACCTCAGAAAGATCGCCAAAGCCCAGCGCTTTTTCATGCAGCCATAGAACTGTCTCTTATACACATCTGACGCTGCCG
>JARFRJ010000313.1 GCA_029287305.1 Hyphomonas sp.
ATCCTCGACATTTATGCCGGGCAATTTCTCAAACAGGCTGTCAATTTTCTCAACACCTTCGCGCAGAATATCCCCTGTACGGAAAACAGCGCAATTGGATTGCATGGTCCGTTGCATTTCCAGTCTCAGCTCTGCGACCGGGTGATCGCCGCTGGCATAGCGCAGACGATCAAAGCGCGCTAGGTGGCCCTCTGTCATTTTGTCTGTAATACCCGGCTGACTGGCACCCGCTTCCGTTGTCGCGCCGCAGCGCAAGCCCGCAGCACGGCCAAACACAACCAGATCAATCAGGGAGTTTGAGCCGAGGCGATTGGCCCCATGAACGGAGACACATGCAGCCTCACCAACCGCCATCAGACCCGGGACAATGCTGTCTGGATCGCCATCTTTCTTGGTCAGAACTTCGCCATGGAAATTGGTCGGGATACCGCCCATATTGTAATGACACGTAGGAAGCACCGGGATCGGCTCTTTGGTGACATCCACACCGGCAAAAACACGCGCTGTCTCGGAAATGCCCGGCAGGCGTTCTGCCAGAACATCTGCGCCCAGATGTTCCAAATGTAGGAAAATATGATCCTTATCGGGCCCAACCCCGCGACCTTCGCGAATTTCAAGCGTCATAGCCCGTGAGACAACATCGCGCGAGGCCAGATCTTTGGCGCTTGGGGCATAGCGCTCCATAAAGCGCTCCCCTTCTGAATTGGTCAGATAACCGCCCTCGCCGCGCGACCCTTCCGTAATCAGACACCCCGCGCCATAAATGCCGGTCGGGTGAAACTGGATAAATTCCATATCCTGCAAAGGCAGCCCGGCGCGCAGAACCATGGCATTGCCATCGCCTGTGCACGTATGCGCTGAGGTACAGGAGAAAAAGGCCCGGCCATATCCACCGGTTGCCAGAACGACTTTTTGCGCCCGGAAGCGATGCAGCGTTCCATCATCCAGCTTCCAGGCTGTCACACCGCGGCATGTGCCTTCCTCATCCATAATCAGGTCAAGGGCAAAATATTCAATAAAAAACTCTGTATCATTTTTCAGAGCCTGACCATAAAGCGTATGCAACATGGCATGGCCTGTCCGATCCGCCGCCGCACATGTGCGCTGGGCGGCAGGCCCTTCGCCCATATTCTGGGTCATCCCGCCAAAGGGACGCTGATAAATCTTGCCTTCCTCGGTCCGGCTGAACGGCATGCCCCAATGCTCCAGCTCATAAACGGCTGCGGGCGCTTCCCGGCAAAGATATTCAATGGAATCTTGATCTCCTAGCCAATCGGACCCTTTAACCGTATCATACATATGCCAGCGCCAGTCATCCGGGCTCATATTGCCAAGAGAGGCGGCAATACCCCCTTGCGCGGCCACGGTGTGCGAGCGGGTTGGAAAGACTTTTGAAATACACGCGGTCTTCAGCCCGGCCTGCGCGGCCCCAAGCGCGGCCCTCAACCCGGAGCCCCCTGCGCCAACCACAACAATATCATATGTATGATCAATAAATTTATAGTCGCTCATTACAAAAATATCCTTATGGTCTGTATGACTTAAGTGTTAGCGGGCTGTGAGCCAGATGTGCAGAACGGCCAAAACGGCGACAGCAAAAACCCCAATAACGAAGAATGTATTGGCGATAAGTAAAGCCTGACGCGTCCCTACCTTTGAAATATAGTCTTCAATGACCGTCTGGACACCTAAACGCATATGATAAAGTGCCGCACCAAGCGTCGCCATCAGCAAGAAAACATTTACAGGGCCAGAAAGCCAATCCATAAAACTGGCATAGCCGCCTTTTACCGATATCAAGCCGGAAATGACAAACCAGGGGATCAAAAAGACAAGGCCAATCGCTGAGACACGCTGTTTGATATAATGGTTCGTCCCCGATCTTGAGGCTCCAAGCCCGCGAACCTGGGCTGTCGGTGTGCGCAAATTTGATGACATGAAAAGCGTCCTAAACTGTATAAGCAATAATCCAGA
>JARFRJ010000348.1 GCA_029287305.1 Hyphomonas sp.
TGAGTGAGAAGATGGCGAAAGCTGATAAGGCGCATATTTTGTCTGACTATCTGGCCGCTCAGAATATCCCCTATATGGGCGCTCGTAGCCTTGATGAAATTGCGACCCGTTTGATTGAACAGAAGCGCGATCAGGATAAAGTGCATATATCAAAAGCGGCTTGGCATGTTCTCGAAGAGGTGATCGCCATTGATTGCCCAATGGGCACGGCTGTAGATAGATTACAGCAGATCGCCAGACAGGCGGATTTATCCGGCCTTGACCCTGTTCTACAGGCTTTGGCGACACGTCTGGAGATAATCCAGACGACAGCGCCTACCTATCTGGATGCGGCCCGGTTCGGCACCGGATTTGGCCGTCGCTTTATGTATTATGATGGCTTTGTATTTGAGATCGCTGATTTGCAGAACGACGGGCAAAGCGCCTATGGCACAGGCGGGCGTTATGATTCTCTTTTGTCGAATTTGTCACGCGGCGCGGTGGAGCTTACTGCCATTGGCGGTGTTATTCGCCCTGATCTGGTCACCTCTAACAGAGCCGAGGCAGCCCGATGAGTGCGCTAGTGATCGCCATTCCCTCCAAGGGGCGCTTGAAAGAAAAATCAGAGGCCTGGCTTGCCAAATGTGGCTATCCTTGCGTTCAGGAGAGCGGCTCGCGGGCCTATCATGCCCATATAGAGGGCTTTCCAGAGATCAGTGTTTTGCTCCTGCCTGCCCGCGAGATCGCGCAAGGACTGATTGATGGGGCCTTTCATCTGGGGATCACCGGACAAGACCTGTTGCATGAATTGGCCGAGCAGCCGGGGCATGAGGCAATGGAACTCTACCCCCTTGGCTTTGGTGAAGCCGATATTGTGGTTGCTGTGCCTGAGGCTTGGTTGGATGTGTCCACCATATTTGATCTGGACGCAGCGGGCGCTTTATTTCGCCAGACCCATGGCAAACGCTTGCGTGTCGCGACCAAATATATGCGCACGACGCGGCGGTTTTTTTCTGACGCCTCGGTCAGTGAATATCGGCTCGTTTATAGTGCTGGGGCCACAGAGGCTGCCCCGGCCAATCAAACTGCAGACCTGATTGTCGATATCACTTCTACAGGACAAACGCTGGCGGCTAATAATCTTAAAATCCTTCAGGATGGGGTGATTTTGAAAAGCCAAGCCTGTTTGACGGGCGCGCTTTATGCCGATTGGAGCCCGCGTGCCTTGGCTGTCTGGCGTGAGATGTCAGAGGCGATTGCCAGACATCATCCCTCACAGGGCCGGGCGGAGAAGATTTATGAAATTTTTTTAAAGAAACTTAATAAATCGGCTTGACTCTTGGAGGCAATTCATAAATTTATGAGTTGCGAGTTTCTGGGAGGAAGCAAGCTTCAACTTTAATGCATACCTCATTGAGGTATGCATTTTTTTTGAGCAAAATTTGATCTGGCAGAACGAATAGAGGCCGCTTTACTTATCATAGGCAAAAGGCAGATCTGTCTCGCTTTTTGTCAGATTGAGATAGCGCTTGCGCAGTTTTGTCTGGCGGCTGGTCAAGGATTGCAGGGCGCCATCAATCATCAGTATGACGGGGGCTGAGGTGACCTCCAGCGGGTCGCCATCCCAGATGACCACATCCGCCTGAGCGCCACGTTCCAGACGCCCTAAACTGTCAAAGCCAAAAATATCGGCGGGGACAGAGGTAACGGCCTTTAACGCATTGGCTTTGCTCACCCCATTGGCGACCGCATTTCCCGCGCTTTGCAATATGAGGCGGGCCTGATGCGTACTATCGCCGAGATGGGCAAAGGCGGTTTGCACGCCGGCCTCAATAAGTCTTTGGGCATTGCGCGAGGTGGCTGCCAGACTGTCAAAGCCTGCGGGCAGATTGTCAAACGGGTCAATAATCACAGGTATGCCTGCGCCGGCCAATTGATCAGCAACCTGCCAGCCTTCGCGCGCGCCAATAATAGCGATATCAAGACGCGGATTGTCTGCAGAAAATTGTACGATGCGCAACAGGTCACTGGCGCGATGGGCATGGATAAGCAGCAATTGCTCACCACGCAAAACCGGGATCAGCGCTTCAGCATCGATCCGGCTGAGGGCATTGCCTTCATTGACCATAAAGCCTGATGGGAACCTGTCTGCATCCATAAGCGCGGCTTTCAGATAGGTCCAATTGGCCGTGCGTGACCCGCCTGAAAGGGTTGCCCCGGTTTCCCCGAGCGCGATAAACTGAAAGACCCGCTCTTCGCTGATAGAGTGCGGGGCCCCGCTTGTATTGGCGATAAAGCCTTGTCCGGCAAAGATATTGGCACCAAAGCCCGGCGCGACGGCGAGGCGTGTAACGCCCTCAATGCGCGTGACATCAATGCTTGTCGCAGATGGATTAAACGCATCGGCGGCATTCAGGGCCACTGAATAGGCGCTATTATCGGCGGAGATATCATTCGTGCTTCTTACTGCATTTACCTCAACCAGCCCTGTGCGGGAGAAGGGAGAGAAAATACCGGGTGTGACCACTTTCCCGCTCGCATCAATCACCTCGGCCCCGTCTGGAATGGCCAGTGCGCTATCGCCCACAGCGGTGATCGTGCCGTTTTCAATCAGGACGGTTCCATTTTCAATCGCTGTCTCTGAAAGACCTGTCCAGACATCTCCTCCAGTTATGGCATAGGTTTGTGCCATTGCGGGCAAGGTCAACGCCATAAGGGAGGCGGAAAGTGTGATGAGTGTTGTGCGGATCATTTGCGGTCTCCTTCACCTGGTTGGCCCAGTTCGAAATCTGACACGGGCAGATAAGCATCATCGTTCAGATCATAGAGTTTGCGGCCATCAATATAAACTTGCTCGGCCTTGGCATAGACACTGAAAGGGTCGGCGGTCCATAAGACAAGATCAGCGGCTTTTCCGCTTTCAATGGAGCCTGTCTTGGAAAATATACCGAGCGCTTTAGCTGGATTGGCTGACAGCCAAGTCCACGCTTCGCCTTGGGAAATCTCGATACCGGCGCGCCGACCATCCGACCAGGCCTTGGCCGCTTCCTGATTAAGCCTCTGGATTCCAACATCGCTGTCTGAATGGACAATGGCGCAGGCCCCCGCTTGATGCACAAGGGGCAAATTCTCTCTCACACTGTCATAGGCTTCCATTTTGAAGCCCCACCAATCGGCCCAGATAGAGGCGCAGACATCGGCTTCGGCCAGTATGTCCGCTATTTTATAGGCTTCAATCGCATGGTGGAAAGAGGTGACTTTATAGCCAAACTCTTCAGCCATATCAAGCACTTGAACCATCTCATCAGCGCGATAACAATGCATATGAACCTTGATGTCACCGCTCAAAGCCCCGGCCATTGTGTCAAGCTCAAGATTGCGATCCGGCGGATCGCCGCCTTCGGCCTCATAGGTTTCCCAGTCCTTTTTATAGGTTGAGGCTTCGATCCAGCTCTGGCGGTATCCGGCGAAATTGCCCATGCGTGAGCCTGGGGCCTGATTGCGTCCGCCATAGACACGTTTTGGGTTCTCCCCGCAGGCCATTTTCAATGTATAGGGCGCGCCTGGAAATTTCATCGCCTGAACGCTGCGCGCCGGGACATTTTTCAGAACAATGCCGCGCCCGCCAAATAGATTGGCTGAGCCGGGCAGGATTTGCATCGCTGTGACGCCGCCTGCCAGTGCGCGTGTGAAGCCGGGGTCTTGCGGCCAGACGCCATGCTCGGCCCAAACTTCCGCCGTCACAGGCCCGGTAATCTCATTCCCGTCTGCATGGGCGGCGACATCCGGGGACGCATAGACCCCAAGATGGGAGTGGGTATCGATAATGCCGGGCGTGAGCCATTTTCCCTCGCCGTCTATAATCGGCATATTTTCCTGCAGCTTCATATCCGCGCCAAAGGC
>JARFRJ010000383.1 GCA_029287305.1 Hyphomonas sp.
GCCCAGCTCTTACCGAAGCCCGGCAAGCCATATTGCCCATCACCTCTTCAAAGCGCTCTTTCAAGACGAGGCCCTCCTCATATTCGGCCAAATCATCCGCCAAATCCTGGATAAGGCCTTTGATATCCATCTCGCCAAACAGGCTGGGCGTGGCTCTAACACAGAGCGCATCCTTGCCAAAAGCCTCAATTTCGAGGCCAAATTCAAGTAAATCCTCAGCCCGGGCGAGGAGGCGCGCCGTTTCGTCAGACCGCAGCTCGACAATCTCCGGGATAAGCAGCGCCTGACGCTGAATACCTTGGCCCGCCATTTGTCGTTTCATGCGCTCATAGACGAGACGTTCATGCGCGGCATGCTGGTCAACAATCACAATTCCTTCCCTCGTCTGGGCGAGGATATAGGTTTCATGCATTTGCGCACGCGCAACGCCTAAGGGAAACGCATCGCACTCAGAAGGGGGTGTTTGAGGCTCCATGCGTGCACTGGGGGCGGCATCCGTGTCCGCAGGGACATAGGCTGGGTGCGGCGGCGCACCGACATGTCTGTTTGCGCTATAATCGCCCTGATAGAGCGCGCCCGGGAGACTGGCCTCTCCCCGGTGCATGGAAGGTGCCCCTGACAGAGATTGCGGATAGGCTGGACTTGCCAGCGTCCATAAATGCCCGCTGCGCGGTTCTGGTCTCGGTTCAATCTGCGCTTTTCCCAAAGCATAGCCGGAAATACTGGTCGAGGCACGATGCCCAGCGCTTGCCAATCCATGGCGCAAAGCCCCGATCAAAAGCCCGCGCACCTGACCGGGATCACGAAAGCGCACTTCTGTCTTGGCAGGATGCACGTTCACATCAACACATTGAGGGTCAATATCAACAAACAGCGCGACCAATGGATGGCGGTCCCGCGCCAGAAAATCAGAATAGGCCCCACGGACAACGCCATTGAGGAGGCGATCTTTCACCGGACGCCCATTTACAAACAAATATTGCATTTGCGCATTGCCGCGATTGAGGGTCGGCAGGCCGGCAAATCCGGAGACTTGAACGCCCTCGCGTTCAGCCTCTATAGGGATTGCATTTTCACTAAAAGTCCGCCCCATAATCGCGCCAAGACGCGCCAGACGTGCCTCCTCCGCCTCCCCGCTCTGGCGAGAATAACGGGCTGTCATGCGGCCATTGCTTTCCAGCGTAAAGCCGACATCCGCCCGCGACATCGCCAAGCGCCGGACCGTATCGCCAATAGCGAGGGTCTCGCTACGCTCTGTTTTCATGAATTTAAGCCGGGCAGGCGTGGCATAAAAAAGGTCCTGCACCTCAATCCTGGTGCCGGTTGGATCGCGCCCGGTCCAAGCCGCCTCAAGCGGCCCGTCAAGTGCGCCGCCCGTTACAGCCAGCCTGTAGGCACGTCCATCCTGACCGGATACACGCGACACCATATTCAAGCGGGATACTGAGCCTATGGATGGCAAGGCCTCTCCACGAAAGCCCATGGTCGCAATATTCAACAGATCAATATAGCCCGCATCATTCGCGCGAAGCTTTGAGGTGGCATGACGTTGAAGCGCGATAGGCATGTCCTGTGCAGTCATGCCATGGCCATTATCGGCAACAGAAATACGCTTTAACCCGCCCGCCTCAAAGGCAATATCGATCTGGGTAGCCCCAGCATCCAGAGCATTCTCAACAAGTTCCTTGACAACCGCAGCCGGGCGCTCAATCACTTCACCAGCAGCAATGCGATTGACAGCATCTGCCGGGAGCGCACGAATAAGCGGTGGGTCTGTTATAGCGAGGGCATTCGAATCAGGCATGTAAATTATAATACAGTATAAAAAGCCATGCCTGAACTAGGGCCTGAACCAAAGGCAGCAAAGCCAACAGTGTCAGGCCTTAAACTCTGCTATCATCGGGACATGGTCTGACGGTTTTTCCAGAGCACGGGCCGCGCGATAAATTTCTGTTCCAGCCAGTCGATCTGCGGCTTGCGGCGAGCACAGAATGTGGTCAATACGAATGCCATGATCCTTTTGGAAAGCGCCGCGCTGATAATCCCAGAACGTATATTGATGGGCACGATTGTCCATCGCCTCAAAAGCTTCTATTAGCCCCAGATATTTCAGCCGATGGAAAGCGGCCAAGGTGGGCGGGCGTTTGAGCGCATCTTCAGCCCAAATCTCGGCATCCCAACAATCCTCATCACGCGGAATACAATTATAGTCACCCGCAAGAACAAAGGCCTCTTCTTGCTCCAGCAGGGTTTGCCCATGGAGTGCCAGTCTCTCCATCCAGGCCAGTTTATAGTCATATTTCGGGCCTGGCGCGGGATTGCCATTGGGTAAATAGAGCGAGGCGACACGCATTGGGCTGTCACTCA
>JARFRJ010000409.1 GCA_029287305.1 Hyphomonas sp.
GGCATACGAGATGGAATTGTTCGTCTCGTGGGCTCGGAGATGTGTATAAGAGACAGGAACCGTGTCATAGCTTAGTCCGTGCCCGGCTTGGGGTTCTATCCCCAGCGCGACGGCATCGCCTGCGCAGCTGCGGATACGGTCCAGTTCTGCTGCCGCCAAGGCGCTTTGGCCAGATTGGCAAAGCTCAACATAGCGGCCAGTGTGAAATTCTGTGATATCCGCGCCCAGTTCATGCGCCGCCAAAAGCTGAACCGGGTCTGGCTCGATAAACATGGACACGCGTGAGCCATTTTCTTTTAGCTGCCGGACAAAGGGTTTCAGGTGATTATGGGCCCGCGCGGCGTCAAGCCCGCCCTCTGTGGTCAGCTCGGCACGTTTTTCTGGCACAAACATGGCCGTTTCCGGTTTAAACTCAAGCGCAATCGCCAGCATATCCTGTGTCGCCGCCATTTCCATATTGATCGGCAGGTCTGTATGGGCGCGAATTTCACTCAAATCCGAATCGCGTATATGCCGACGGTCTTCGCGTAGATGTAGTGTAATGCCATCCGCTCCGGCGGTGCTGGCAATTGCGGCGGCGCGGGCCGGTCCTGGATGGTCGCCGCCGCGCGCATTGCGGATAGTGGCGACATGGTCAATATTCACACCAAGGCGTATCGCTTTGACAGGGCTCATTTCAGCCCTCGACTTCCGGGCTTTACAGGCGGCATGGCGGCCAGCTCCGGGGGGATATCTTCTGCGGCATAATCTGGCACATTGAGCCGCGCAAGAGCGGTCAGCGCACAGCCGGTTTCGGCCTGGCCATTGGAGCGATCAATGATGCATGCCCCGCCGACCACCTTACCCGGTAAGGGCTGTAAGGCCTCTACGGTTTCGCGAAAAGACAGGCCCGTTGTGACAATATCTTCCATAATCAGGATATTATCCTGCGGGTTAAGGGTAAACCCACGCCGGAATGTCAACATACCGTCGACGCGTTCGGCAAACAGGGCGCGTGCGCCGAGTTGACGGGCCATTTCATATCCGGGGATAATGCCGCCAATGGCTGGACCTGCGACCACGTCAATATCTGAATATTTCGCTCTGATCTTGGTCGCCAGCGCCGCGCAGAGGGCTTCAGAGAGTTCCGGTTGTGAAAAAACCAGGGCCTTTTGCAGAAAAATCGAGCTGCGTCGACCTGAAGAGAGAATGAAATGACCCTCCAATAAGGCCCCGGCCTGACGGAAAATATCCAAAACATCGTCTGTTTTCATGGGGTTACTCTCTTGCCTCTATGGAACGTTCGGCCTTGTCGACAATGGCCAGAGAGCGCATTGAGGCGAGGATTTGTGTCAGACGTTTTACATCTTCCACCTCTATATCAAAGTATAGATCAATAAATTCTTCTTCCCGGGCACCGGTTTCTACGCGTGTGATACTCGCATTGGCATCCGTTACAGCCTGACATAATTTTGCCAGAACCCCTTTTTTATTATGCGCTTTCAGGTGGATCCGACCCACTGCAAGCCCCACCTTATTGGCAAGGTCGGTCCAAAGCAGGTCGACCCAATCTTCCTGTGCAATCTCTTCCCGGGCCAGTTCTGCACAATTGATACAATGTACGATCAAGCCTTCTTCAGGGACATGTACCCCAATAATCCGGTCGCCTGGCAAGGGATAACAGCAATTGGCCATGTGTAGGCTTACACCCAGTGTCAGATCGCGCCCGGCAATCAGTCGTGGGGCATTTTCATCATTCAGGGTAATCTTGTTTTGCAGATTAGGTTCAGAAAACTTCAGGCCAGGAAAGGCCAGCTTGATGAGACTTGATGTTTTCTGATCCTTACGGCCAATAACTTCATATAAATCATCCAGAGTTTTATAATTGGCCTTTTCAACAAGATCGGTAAGGTTGACAGAGACCGGATCAATACCTTCGCTGCGAAAGGCATTATCCAGAATTTTTTTGCCGAGGATGATCATATCTTGGCGCTTACGGGCCCGGGCAAGCCTCTGCTGGGCGGAACGGGCCTTGGCGGTAATGGCTAGGTTCTCCCATCCGCCGACGGGCGCGGCTTTTTTACCATGTATAATTTCGACAATATCGCCATTTTGTAATTCTGTGTCCCTGGACCGGTTCACATTATTAATTTTTACGCCTCTGAATGTATCGCCGATCGCGGTATGCACCGCATAGGCAAAATCAAGCGGCATGGCCCCTTGGGCAATAATAATCAGCCGTCCCTTTGGCGTAAAACAGAAGACATGATCGCGATACATTTCCAGCTTGGCATGTTCGAGGAACTCATCCGGGTCTTCACTATGGTCGAGTAAATCGGCAAAGGTCTGCAACTCTTTTTCTGCATCGAGGCCAGCCTTGATCGCCGATTCCCGATTATATCCATAAACACTGTCTTTATATTCCCAATGCGCGGCGACGCCATTTTCGGCGGTCTGGTGCATATTTTCATCGCGGATTTGCAGTTCGACAACCCGGTTCCCCGCTGCGCGCACCGTTGTGTGCAAGGATTGATAGCCATTTGGTTTGGGGACAGAGATAAAGTCGCGAAAACGCTCTTCAATACATTGCCATTGCTGATGGGCTGCGCCCAGCACCTTATAACAGTCTTCCTTATTCTCAATTATGATCCGAAAAGCAAAAATATCAAAGACTTGCTGAAAAGAGATAGATTTACGTTCAAGCTTGCGCCAGATCGAATAGGGTTGTTTTCGACGCGATTTTATACGCCCTTTCACATCAACGCTTTCCAAAAGCGCATAAAGATCATGCTCAATAAGGGCCAGCGTATTCGCCCCTTCTTCTGAAATACGCTCGATCTCTTCGACAATGGCGCGGCGTGCCTGCGGGTTAATCTCGGAAAAGGCGATATCTTCCATTTCAGAAGCGATATTGTACAGGCCGATGCGCCGGGCGAGCGGGGCATATAAATCCATCGTCTCATAAGCAATGCGCGCACGCTTTTCAGGCTTTTTGATAAAATGCAGCGTGCGCATATTGTGCAGTCGGTCGGCCAGCTTGACGAGGAGAACCCGTATATCCCCAATCGTGGCGAGAATAAATTTCTGGAAATTCTCGGCCTGTTTGCTGGCGAGGGAATTATATTCAATCTCTCCCAGCTTGGTGACGCCATTGACCAATCCGGCGACATCCCCGCCAAACAGGTCCCGGATATCTTCCAGACTGGCATCTGTATCTTCCACCGTATCATGCAGGAGCCCGGCAATAATGGTGTCTTCATCCAGCTTCATGTCGGCCAGAAGACCGGCCACAGCAACCGGATGGGAAAAATAGGGATCGCCGGAGGCGCGCTTTTGATGGCCATGTTTGGCCACGGCGTAGACATAGCCTGCATTCAGAGCATGCTCATCGGCGTCCGTGTGATAGGCTTTCACCTTCTCAACAAGCTCATATTGGCGCAAATAAGTATGAGGCGGTTTAGGCGCGCGGTCTGTCGCGGTCTCAGAAGGGATTAAAGAGGCGTCATCCGGCGGCATGCAAACACATTTAGAGCAGTTCCCAGCAAAATTAATAGCGGTCGTCGCGGCCAGCTTCCAATTCTACCTGATAGGCACGCAGAACATCCTGTTCTGAGGCAACAGGCGTCGCCGCCAAGGCACGCTCATCTTCTTCGCGCTCGGCCTCTTCTTGCGGGCGTACTTCCTGCAAATTGGAGATCAGCGCCTCTTTGACAAGCTTTAAATCAATCGTTTTATCAGCGATTTCACGCAAAGAGACGACCGGGTCCTTATCATTGTCGCGCTCGACGGTCAGGGCCGACCCTTCGCGGATCATACGGGTGCGGTGCGCCGCCATCAGGATAAGCTGAAAACGGTTTGGAATTTGCTCAATGCAATCTTCAACAGTGACGCGGGCCATATGAATACTCCTGATTAAGACCGGGTATATACGCCGAAGGACGCGACCTCGCAAGGGCGAAGTGAGATGAATTCTGTTTAACCAAACCGCCCGCAGCGGCATGTCTTTGCCGCTTGCTTCAAGGGCGCGTCAAACGCATTCAATTTTGCGCAGGCTTATACTTTTTTTCTGTTTGGTTTCCCGTCTCTAGGCTCTGATTGATGTAAAACGGTTCCAGCCTCCTCAAAGCGAGATTTATTGAGATAAGGCTTGTTCAATATCTCCCGGTGTCAGAGGCGTGATCAGCATATCCTGGAAGGCGGCCCAGTCTGCGGCTTCTGGCCCATCTGGCGCTTTAAACGCCATCCAGGCTTCAGCGCGGTCCCGCCCGATATTATAATTAATCACATAGCCACGATATTTATCCACAAAACGCAGTCTTTGGGCCGATTTTTCTGCGCTTGCCAGATAGTATTTTTGCATTTGTGCCAAAGCGTCCGGATAGGTCAGGGTGCCATCCAGATAGTGCCGGGCAATTTCATTGGTGGCATGGGACAGTTTGCGGGTCAGTTGGTTGAGCCTGTCCAGCGTGTCGGCCTGAGCTGCGTCTAGCCCAGCCAAGGGAAACAGAACCTCGCGCTCAAAATCGAGCTTTTCAGAGCCCGGAAAGGCCAGGCGAATGCCTGCATTGGCCGAGCCTTCGGCAATCGGTCCAAACGGGCCAAATAGCGGATTGACCGAATATTCAATCCAGCCACGCGTCTCCACCAATTCTTTTTCAATCAGCAGGTTCCAGACATGATGTCCAGGATACCCTTCATGACAGCCTAAATCGACGGCCCGATCAATAATAATCGGAAAATCTGTATTAATCTCGATCCGGCTTTTATAGCCGCCCTGATAATAATTATATCCCGACCAAGCCTTGTCGGTCACAAAGGAGAGCGTGAAGCTCTCTGTCTCTGGCAGGTCAAAATATTTCAATGTCCGCGCCCGGCATTCGCCAATTGCGCGGTCGAAAACAGTCTGTAGACGATCTTTGGGAATGGCCAGGGAATTGCGAAAGGCTGTTACCCTTTGCGCCAAGGGAGCCTCGCCGGGCAGTAGGGCGTCAATCTCACCCAAAACTGTATCAAACTCAGATAGATTATAGTCCGGATAGACCTCATCATAAATCTCGCTTACTTCGGTAACAAAGCTGACAGAGCCGCCCTGTATGACAGTTAAGCGAACTTGCATGGCACGCAAAAGCTTGTCCAGCTGGCTTGTGCGCAGACTGTCTGTCGGGGTTAACCTTCCAAGGCTTTGCAGGCGGGCTCTTAAAGCGGTGATATTTTCTGCTAGGCCCGCCGGGTCCGGGGTTAGAGCGGCGGCCTGCTTTTGCCAGGCTGGGGGTCCGTGATAGGCATCAACATAATCTGCGTCCAACCGACCCATATGCAAGGCGAGCTGCACAAATTCAGCCGCCGCCGCGTCTAGGGGATCGGCAAAGTGAACCTCCAAGCCCTCATCCAATTGCGCGGAAACCCAATCGACGATGGGGCTTTGCGGCGGCGCGGCGCGATCATAGACGGCTATGCCGTCTGGGGCTGTCTCAGGGGCTGTCTCAATCGGGGTATCGCCCCCACGACAGGCGCAGAGCAATAGGCTGGCGGCACTGAGGCTGATGAGAAGTGCAGATTTCATATTTTTCCCTCTTTTCGGTCTGTCTGATGGCTATGATGGCGTTGCAAGGCCAATATCTGCGCGGGTGCGCCCTTGCTCGGCAAGGCCTTCCTCCAAAAGCGCCTCGCTGGCGGTTTCAATATCGGTTTCAAGCCGCTTCATGAAGGCATTTTTTTCCAAACCCGTCTCAATCGGGGGTAGGACTTCAATCACAATCGTGCCCGGTGTCCGGCGGATACCACGGGCGGGCCAGCACAGCCCATTATTTGTTGCCACTGGTACAACCGGAAGATCAAGAGCGTGATAGAGGCCGAAAATACCGGGTCTGTAAAAAGGTTTTGCGCCGGGTTTTTGCCTCGTCCCTTCAGGGAAAATCATAAGCTGGCGATTTCCTTTCATAGATTTGGCAGAAGCGGCAATCATATTTTTCAGCGTTTTAGCCCCCCCGGACCGATCAATACTGATCATATCTGTCCGCCAAGCATACCAGCCAAAAAAAGGATACCATAAGAGTTCTTTCTTGATGATGATGGCCGGATGGTCGAGCACCAGCCAGGGCGCCAGCGCATCATACATGCTTTGATGCTTGCTGGCCCAGATAAATGGCCCGTCCGGCAAATGCTCCAATCCGCGAAACTCGGTCTTGATCCCGGTAATATAGCGCAGATTAAACCTTGTGATCCGCACCCATAAGCGTACGGCCTCAACACATAATCGGCGTGAGACCAATAAGGCTGGCGAACAGAGCACGGCGGCCAAGATCATGGTGATATAGGCGAGCGTGGTAAAAATGAGGGATCGAACAAGTATCATGAAATAGTCAGGGCCTTGAATTTATGAGTATAATATCAGTGTAATCCGCCATTTGAGCCATTCAGTGCCAAGGCCTTTAAGGGTGCGTAAATTGGCAAAGGGGCGTTCTGGATCAATTCGGGTCTCAACCGGGTAGGGAATTAAAATCCGCTCTGGCATCTGGCGCTGTAACAGAAGCAGGCTGCGCGGCATATGATAATCTGAGGTAACAATAATCAACCGTTCAGGATCGCTTTTTGCGGCCCATTGAGCCGTTTCAACGGCATTTTGCGACGTGGATCTGGCCATATAGCCAAGCTCTATACAGCAGGTGCGCAGGCTTTCAGAGCCGCCCGCCAATTTGGCGATATCGCTTTTGTCCACGCTTTCATTGACCCCGGAGATAAATAGAACCGGCGCGGCCCGATCTTCCAGCAATTGCACGCTGGCGCGAATGCGCAGGCCTGACCCGCCCGTCAGGGCAATAATCGCATCCGCTTTTGGGCTTTGGGGCACCTCTGCCTTGGCCGCTTGCTGGCAAAAGGTCATAAAATTTGCCCCTGCAAGTGCGAAAAAACCTGCCAACACAGATAGAAAGAGCCAATTGCGAAACCTCAACTCATTCGACCTAAGGCGAGCGTGACGGTCAGGCGCGCTGCACCGCGCGCGACCAGCCCAGCCAGAAGTGCACTGACCAGCATGATCATCAGCGCCCATCGGTCCAGCGCAATGCTCGGCAATAACCAGACCCAGTCGGTCATCCGGCCTGCGAAAAAGGCCAAGCTTATGGCAAAGCCGAGCGCCAATAAAGCTCCGAGGAGCCCCGCCTGAAACCCAAGCAGAGAAAATCGGCGTTCAAACAGTTTAGCGATAAACTGATCTTCCGCGCCGGTAATATGCAGGACATCAACAATCTCACGGCGCGCCAAGAGCGCGGCATGGGTGGCAAAGGCAATCACAGCGATGGCGATGGAAGCGAGCAAGGCGACGATACCCATGGCGATCAGGCGGATCAGGGTCAGCATATCCCGAATATTTTCAGCCCATTTGGCATGATCATCAATCTCGGCCTCTAGGCCAATCTCTGCCAGCGCTCTTTTGATGTCAGGACCGATATTTTGTGTGCCAGGCTCGGTCGTGATGGCAATCAGGCTCGGCAAGGGCAAGCTGTCAGGCAGGCTTTGCGTGCCGAACCAGGGTTGCAATAGCGCTTCGGCTTCCGCGCGGGTCAAGGCTTTGGCTGTTTGCACGCGATCCACCGAGCGTATGAGGCCCAAAGCCTCTTCCATCCGTGCCGCATCCGAGCCAGAGAGACGCGCGGTCAGTTCGCCTTCTACATTGGCGGTCCAGCCCTCAGCGGCGCTATAGGTTGCCCGCACAGAGAAAGCTGTCAGAACGGCCAAAAAGCAGAGCGCCGCAATGACAAAGAACAGCGCCGATTCGCGTGTGTCCGACATTGGTAAAAGCGGGCTTTCCCGTCTTTTTTCAGCCGCCTGCGCCATCAGCTCTCCTCCGCGACGTTTTGTTTGACGATCAGGCCATTGTGCAAGGTCAGAACAGAGCCCGGAACAGAACCCAGCAAGGCCTTGTCATGCGTCGCCATCAGGACGCTTGTGCCCATGCGCTTGTTCAGCTCGGCAAATAGGCGCATTAGGCGCAGGCTCATCTCTGGATCGACATTGCCGGTCGGCTCATCGGCGATTAGAAGGTCCGGCTTATTGACCAGCGCTCTGGCAATCGCGATGCGCTGTTTTTCCCCGCCGGACAGCGTGGCTGGGCGTGCATGCAGACGCTTGCCCAGGCCAACCCAGCGCAGCAATTCTTCCACATCCGGGCGATAGTCGCGCTCTTTCTGCCCGCGTATGCGCAAGGGCAAAGCGGCATTCTCATAGGCGCTCAAATGATCCAGCAGGCGAAACTCTTGGAAAATAATCCCGATACGCCGGCGCAGCGCGGACAATTGGCGACGTTTAAGGTGATGTGTGCGCTGGCCGAACAGATAGATATCTCCCGCGCTTGGGCGCAGCGCCAGATAGATCAGTTTAAGCAAACTGGTCTTGCCTGCCCCGGAATTTCCGGTCAAAAACGTGAACGAGCCTTTTGTCAGCTCAAAGGACACATCACTAAACACATCCTGCGTGCCATCATAGCGAAGGGCCACCCGATCAAAGCTGATGCTGGTCGTATCGAAACTATCTGGTTTATAAAGTGTCATAATTGGACTGTTAAACGAACTCCAAGCGAGTCATAAGCATATATATATAAGTTTTCAGCAAGCATTAAACATTTTGATATAAGGCGCAAAGGCTTAAGAGTAGTTTTGACATGATCCTGACCTGTCCTTCCTGTGAGACGCAGTATTTTGCCGACGATACCACAATCGGTTCTGGCGGGCGAAGTGTCAAATGCGGCACATGTCACCATGTCTGGCATGTCCCGGCTACACTTTCTGACAATCGCGGCGCAATGCGCAAGGGCCTGACGGCTGGAGGTCTCGGCGCGCATGATGTTTATCGCCAATCCATGCGCACGCGCCAGCAATCCAGAATACGCTGGATGACCCGTTTTGTCTGGCTGTTTTGGGGTGTAGCACTGGGGGCGCTCGTTCTCCTATCTGTTCTCAAACGCAATGATATTGTCAAAGTCTGGCCACAATCGGCTTATTTCTATCGCGCCCTTGGTTTTGAGGTAAATCGGTATGGGCTCGATTTTATCCGCATTGATCCGATGCGGACCTTTGATGATACAACCCCGATCCTGACCGTGACGGGCCGCGTCATGAATATTACCGACACGCCTCAGCCTGCCGCCGATATCCATATCAGTTTGCGTGATGAGGCGATGCGGGAGATTGCTGTTCTGATCGCGCCTCTCGACACGGCCCGCCTGGAGGCTGGCGCGGAAGCAGGCTTTGAAGCGCGGCTGGAAAACCCGCCAATTGAGGCCTTTAATATACAGGTCTCTTTTACCAGCCCTGAAAATATGCAAACCCTGTCGGAAGAGGCGGCGCTTGCGACCCGCCCTGTCGATATGGTGGGCCAGAGCACACCGCCAGAAGCGGGGGAAGAGGGGGCTGGTGCGAACAGTCCGCCAGAGCCCCAGACTGGGCCCCAAACTGAGCCAGAGGCCAATATAGAAAGCTTGGATGAATGACATCTTCCTCCCCTATTTCTGACCCTGACCCTTCTGAACTATCTGACGGGTCCGGCCTGCATGTATCCGGCAAACCGATTGAAATCACGCTGAGCGAGGCCGAGCTCGCCGCGCATATAGACGCGCTAGCGGCCCGGCTGGCCCCGCATCTTGGTGAGGGCGACTGGACAATTGTCAGTAGTCTCATCGGGGCGATGCCCTTTACGACCGACCTGATGAAGGCATTGGCGCGGCGCGCCCTTAACCCTATGCTGGATGTGCTGTGGCTGGAAAGCTATAAGGATGCCGAGACAAGCTCCGGGCGTGTCACCGTGCGCGCAGACCTTTCCCGGCCCATTCAGGGGCGCTCGGTTCTGATCCTTGATGATGTCTATGATACCGGGCGCACGCTTGATTTTGCCCGCGCCCATATTCTTGCCAAAGGTGCCAAACAGGCGATGACCTGCGCCCTGGCCCGCAAGCCTTGGGCCCCGCGCGGATCAGAGGGTGTAGATGAATGCGCCTGGGATGCGCCGGGTAAATTCCTCGTCGGCTATGGCATGGATGCCGCCGGCCTCTATCGCGGCCTGCCCTTTATCGGCGTTGTGGAGGGATAGGGGGTATTAGGGGGGGTGTTTGACAGCGCCTATCTTTTTATTGAATATGGACGGAGCTGAAAATTTATGGCTCAATCCCAATAAGCATTATGACATCACAAAATCCTTTAAAATGAACCTTCCCGCTAAAGGCTGGAAGCATAGTGAAGATAAGATGGAAATAAGGAACGCTTCTATGCAATACCTTCATACTATGGTCCGTGTGGCTGATCTTGATGCGGCGCTGGATTTTTACTGCGCCCAGCTTGGTCTTGTTGAGGTCAAACGGATGGACAATGAAACGGGCCGTTTCACCCTCGTCTTTCTGGCCGCGCCGGAGGATATCGCTGCGGTCAAGGCAAACCAAGCGCCCCTGATTGAGCTGACCTATAATTGGGACCCTGAAGACTATCCGGGCGGGCGCAATTTCGGCCATCTGGCCTATCGCGTGGACGATATTTACGCGCTTTGTGCGCACTTACAGGCGGCGGGGACGGTGATTAACCGCCCGCCACGCGACGGGCATATGGCCTTTGTGCGCTCGCCAGACGGCATTTCGATAGAGCTTTTGCAAAAAGGCGAGGCATTGGCCCCGGCTGAACCCTGGGCCTCTATGGAAAATACAGGCCAGTGGTAGTCAGTGCGCCCCCTATTTGCCGATCACCCCTTTTTTAAACCCTGCCGCATTTGACGGCCAGATAGAGCGCGCCTGCCTTCCATGTCCTTGCCTGAAACAGACCCGGCTGAGCCGATAGACCCCAATCCAGACCCGCTACGCCAAGCCGGGCGCGCAGTTTTAGGATGCGTTATACGCTCTAACCTCTCGCGCCCTAATTGATCTGGAAGCGACGGCGCACGGCGAGCGCGGCGAGAAAGACCAAAACAAGCGAAAGCGCGCTCTGAAAGACAGCCAGCATGGCAATGAGAGACCTTTGCATAATGTGGGGATTCCCAAAGGTTTGGGATTTGGTTATATTTTCGTCGGCGTATTAGGAGTTTGCCGATGGATATATTCGTGGCGGAGGCGGCGCGTCGTTTGGGTGATGACGATGTGTTTGGG
>JARFRJ010000414.1 GCA_029287305.1 Hyphomonas sp.
GACCGTGCAAAAATCCCTCGAAATGGGCTTAACCCTAGCCATTGATGGCAGGATTGCGCCCTGGCTCGGCACTTGGCCAATTTTAGGAGTTGTCGCCACTTTGGGGGGCTTTTTGTTCCTACGCAGCGCGCTGACCCTGTCTGCACCTCCTTTGATGATATTCTCACCCGATTTGAAACGATTTTTCACGCCGCTTTGGGGACTTATCAAAAATTTACGTCCGCGAAAAGTGGTTGGCTAAAGCATGAAGCGTATTGGTTTCTATCTCAGTGGTATGTTCTTCACACGCTGGCTAATGACTGCCTTTGGTATGATCACTTTGGCGGGGCTCTTGGATTCGCTGGCCAATGCATCGCAAATTTCAGCCAGTGATCAGGGCGGCGCGCTGCGATATATGACGCTGCGTTTACCGGTTATTTTTGACCTGTTATTTCTGTTCTCTCTCATGCTGGCTATTCTCTTGACCTATGTCTCTTTGATCCGGCGTAATGAGCTGGTGGCTCTGCAAGCGGCGGGCCTGTCCAGCATCGCGCAGATTAAAGCGCTATTTCCCATTGTTTTACTTATTTCCGGACTGTCGCTGTTTGCCATAGACCGTACCTTGCCGTCCTCTGTTCAGGCTTTGAATGATTGGGGCATCGGTGAATATAAAGGCGGAAATGTCTCCAGCGACGCCCCTCTCTGGATTAATGACAATGATCTGTTTGTGCGCATAGAAAGCCGGGAAAACCTGCAAAATCTGAAAAACCTTACCCTTTTTCAAAGAAATGCAGATGGCTATATCCAACGCGTGACTTGGGCAGATACAGCGCGCTATGATGGCTCTGTCTGGCGGTTGGAGAATATAAGCACTATGATCAGTGAGGGACTGGCCTTCATACCGCCGCCTATGGAGGTTTGGGAAACGCGTCAAAATCCGGTCCTGATTGACAAACTGGCTGCCGATCCGCGTAATCTTTCGATTAAGGACTTAAGACAATTTTCCACGTTCAGCAGTTCAGGAAGCCGCCCCTCTGCGGCCTATCGTGTCTGGCTTGTCAAACGCCTCATTTTGCCGGTCTCCGCGCTCGCTCTGCTCTTTCTCGCCGTACCGATCATGCAGCGGCTGGGGCGACGCGATAGCGGGACAGCGGCGCTGATTATCGGCGTCGGGATTACATTCCTGTTTTTAATTCTCGATGGTATAATGGTGACGATGGGCGGGGCAGGCGCGCTGACCCCGGCCCTTGCCGCCCTGATCGCCAGTCTTCTATTGGGCTGCGGCGCAGCCTATCTCTGGCTCAAACAGGAATTAATGGAAGCCTGATCCATACACCGATAAAGCCGCTTTAGGCTGAGCCGGTTTCTATGGTCGCTGAAGCTGCACCCGATTCGAGCGTCGCCTGTTTCTCCGCTCTTTGCTTAAGATACAGGCTCATAAAATCAATAGGATCAATCAAAAGCGGAGGAAAGCCGCCATCAATCGTCACATTGGAGATAACTTGACGCGCATAGGGAAATAATAGGCGCGGGCATTCAACCAGCAAAGGCAATTCAATTTGCTCTGGCTTGAAATTATTCAAGGCGAAGAGGCCTGCATAATCAAGTTCCAAAACAAACAGCGTCTTATCCTCAGCTTTCGCGGTCGCCTTGATCTGCATGATCACTTCATGAATATTTTTCTCTTTGTCTTCCTGACGGGCATCAATATCAACGCGCATTTCCATGCTGGGCTGTGCGGAGGGTTTTCTGACCAAAGGATTTTCAAAAGATAAATCCTTGGTATATTGCGCCAGAATATTGATGGATGGACGCACCGCACCTTGTGGTTGTGCCGTTGCAGCAGCGTCGGCTGCGATCGGTTCATCTGTACTATTTGAGTTTCCGTTTGTTTCTGCCATGATACCCTCTCAAAAAAATCCCGATAGCACGCAACTATTTCATATGCAATGGGGCTGGCAGAGATGCCAATAAGGGCTTATATGTAGAGGAACTGAAACAAGCTCTGTGAGACAAATCATTGATAGAAGTTCTAATCATGGCCGGCGTAACATTATTTGTATTAAGCCGACTTTATATCGCCCTTGGCAGTGATGACGGTCCCCCCAAGGGCCGCAAACGCACTCTGCAAGAACAACCGGTTGGCAAAAGCGATCCGGTTATGCCGCAGATTAATCGCGAGCCTATCTTTAATGGGCCCGGCGCGAAAGGCTTGCTGGATATTTACCGGGCCGACAATGCGTTCAATGCCGATGCCTTTATCAAGGGCAGCCGCGAGGCCTATAAGATGATCCTGGCCGCTTTTGCCAGTGGGGACAGAGACACGCTGAAACCGCTCCTTGATGAGGATGTCTATGAAGCTTGGGATAAGGCCATAACCGAACGCAAGCAAAGCGGTGCGCCGGCTTATGACCTGCTGCGCATCCGTAAACTGGAAATAGACGATGCTGAATTGGATGGACAGATCGCCCGCATAATGGTGCGCTATGAAGCTGAGCTTAGCGATGGCGAGAATATGACATCCACACGCGATATCTGGACCTATAAACGCAATGTCTCCCAATCAGACCCAAACTGGGTTTTGGATGATGTCAGTCAGGTCAAAGACTGATGTCAATCCTGGATGCGTCCAAAGCACTTTGAGCATACTCTAAAATCGAACCCTAAAATCGAGCCTGTCCGAAACATTATGGCCAGATGAAGACCGATTTTAATGGTATGTTGCCATATTGTTCTTTGTATCTGGGAGAGTTATTATGATTGGTTATGTGACATTGGGAACGAAAGATTTGGCGCGGGGCGCTGTCTTTTATGACGCCTTGGCAGCCGAACTTGAGACACCGCGCATGATGGAAATGGATGAATTTATTGCGTGGGGAAAGATGGATGGCCCGGCCGGAATCGGGCTGACCAAGCCTTATGATGGCAAAGAGCCGAGCGTCGGCAATGGTGTGATGGTTGCTTTGCAAGCTCGCGATAAGGATCAAGTCCATCGGCTTTATGATCTGGCTTTAGCCAATGGCGGCACATGTGAGGGCGAACCTGGTCCACGTGGAGATGGGGGTTTTTATGCCGCCTATTTCCGGGACCCGGACGGCAATAAACTAAATGCGTTTTGCATGGTCGCATCCTGAGGCGCTTGCGCGCATTCGGGCGACTATAAGCGACCGGCTAGATAGTGTAACGACGAGCCGCGCGACGAGCCGTGCGACGAGCCGCGCGGCGGGCTATCTATGTATTTTGGTGGGACGCGCTCTATTTTTTAAAAATTTCGCTTCAAAAAATTGACAGCGCCGAAAGGCCTGCTATTACATTTTTCTTGGTTATATTCCGTGATAGCTCAGTTGGTAGAGCAGGCGACTGTTAATCGCCCGGTCGTAGGTTCGAGCCCTACTCACGGAGCCAACCCTCCCCCTTATTTAACCAAGTAAATTTCCTTAACGCATTGGTTTTCATAAGGGAATACCCAGTTGGGCCAATGGGGTGTTTCCCTTTGCCTGTGAAATTGAGTGTCTTTGCAAAGCGGTATCGCTTATTTTGATAAATTTTGATCGAGCAGATCAAGATGAGGGCTTATTGAGGTTCATTGGCTCCATTTGAGCCCTTTTCATCCCCAGCCACGCTGTGGCCCGTCCAAGCTTGTCGTCCAGGCTTGTCGCCCAAGCTTGTCGCCCAAGCTTGTCGCCCAAGCTTGTCGCCCAAGCTTGTCGCCCAAGCTTGTCGCCCAAGCTTGTCAATCCGTATATTTTATGGCGACCGACCAAATGTTCTTTAAATGTTCTGTTTCGTCGGGTATAAGTGGCTATGCGGAAAATTACGGACATTGAAACCCTCTATATCGACTTTGACGCTTTCTTTGCCAATGCTGAAAAGCAGTTGTGTCCAGATTTGCGCACCCGTCCTGTCGGGGTTATTCCGCTTGCCTCAGAGCATACCAGCCTGATTGCGCGCTGTTATATGGCCAAAGCCGCCGGACTAACGCGCGGCAGTTCTGTGGCAGAAGCGCGGGCGCGGTGTCCGGATATTGCGTTGCCGATCGCGCGCCATGATGAATATGTCAAACTTCATCACCGGATTTTGGCTGAGATTGATCGCCATGTTCCGGTCCAGAAAGTCTGGTCGATCGATGAAATGGAGTGCGTCTTGATTGGCTCTGAACGGGCGCGCTGCATAGAGATTGCACACGCCATTCGCGACGGTTTGGCAGAGGCGATTGGCCCTTGGGTGACGCCGTCCATCGGGCTGGCGCCAAATCAGTTTCTAGCCAAGGTCGCGGCGGAAATGGATAAGCCAAACGGCTTTGTTATCTTACGTGCTGAAGACCTGCCCGGCCCTTTATTTGATTTGAAATTGACCGATTTGCCCGGCATTGCAAACGGCATTTACAAACGGCTCGGCCAGGCGGGTGTGTTCAGTGTGAAGGATTTATGGAATCTGGCTCCCAAACATGCCCGCGCCATCTGGCGCAGCGTGGAAGGTGAGCGGTTCTGGGCGCAATTGCATGGCTATGCTGTCTCAAGGCCGGAAACGGTCCGGCGTATGTTTGGTCATGGCCGTATACTGTCAAACGAGTGGCGCATGCCGGACAAAGCGCGCCATTGCCTGCGCCTATTGACCACGAAAGCAGCGCGGCGATTACGCCGGGAAGCCTATCTGGCGCGCGCTTTGTCTGTGTCTTTTCAGGCCGCAGACGGCCAGCGCTGGCAGGGCGAGGCAAGCTTTGCGCCGGCGCGCGATGATTATCGGTTTCTGCACACAGCGAGCGCGCTTTTTGATGCGGCAATTTCTACTTATCGCGTGAAACGGCTGAAAAAGGTTTCTGTTATGTTGCATGGACTGACCCGTTCAGAGGAGGTCAGCCATGATCTGTTTGAGCAGGCCGACGCCCGTGATCAGCGTACCCGATGGGAAACGCTCACAGATGTCGTGGATGGTCTGAATACGCGCTATCAGGGGTCTGCGGTCTCACTTGGTCCGCTTTATCAGCCGCCGGGCGGCTATGCGGGCGCCAAAATTGCCTTTGGCCGCGTTCCTGAACTGGAAGATTTTGGCTAGCAGGTGTCCGAGTTTCAGGCGGGTGCAGCCTACTCCCCGGTAAATTTCGGGGGGCGTTTTTCCTTAAAGGCGGCGACAGCTTCCTTACGGTCTTTCTGCGTGTTGGAGACGGTCTCCCAGCCAATACTTGCATCCATCATTTGCGCAGCCAGCGCACGTAAAGGAATATTGGTGACGGTTTTGGTCCAGCGCACAGCAAAGCGGGGATTGCTCTGCAATTTATCAATGAGTTCCTGTACCTTTGCGTCAAGAGCCTCGGCTGGAACGGCATAATTGATCAGACCAAGGCTTTGTGCTTCCTCAGCGGTGAGTAAATCCCCAGTCATCAGCAATTCCTTGGCTTTGGCATAGCCGATGAGCTGTGGCCAGATCAGCGCCCCACCATCGCCGGCCACAAGGCCAACTTTCACATGCGGATCACCGATTTTGGCCGTGTCGACCGCGATAATCATATCGCATAATAGCGCAATCGTCGCGCCAAGGCCCGCCGCTGCGCCATTCAGACGGCACAGGATCGGCTTTTCCATGTCCAGAAGGGACAGAACAATACGTTTAGCTTCCCAAGCGATATCGCGAAACTGGGCCGGATTTTCAATTTGCTCATCAAACCAGTCAAAATCGCCGCCCGCGCAAAAGGCGCGCCCTTTACCGGAGAGGATGATAATATCCGAGAGGTTATCGCGCTGTAAATCAGTAAAAATCCGTGCCAATTCGGCATGCATGAGGGCGTCAACACCATTGACCGGATGCGGGCTGTCAATATAGGCCGTCAGCACGCGGCCCCGGCGTTCAAAGGAAAACCTGTGATAGGGTGTTGCCGTGATATCGAAGGCCGGGCTCATATATCGTCACTTAATCTGGCGACGCAGCGGCCAAAATTCTCGCCATGGAAGAGACCGCAAAAGGCCGCCGGAATGGCCTCAATCCCATCAACGCGCTCTTCTTTCACAATCAGCTTTCCATGCGTCATAAGGTTAATCAATTCTGTAATCGCTTGGGGGAATTGCCGTATATAATCAAACACGACAAGCCCCTGCATGGTCAGCCTGTGGGTGATGAAGACATCGGTGTTTTTGATACCGTAACGTTGTTCAACCGGCACATTATAGTCAGCAATCTGGCCGGAAACGACAATACGTCCCTTTAGGCGAAGTTTGGGCAAGACACGATCAATCATCTGATTGCCAACATTGTCAAAGAAGAGATCAATGCCTTTGGGGAAGGCGTCGCTGATAGCGGCATCAAGGTCAGGTGCAGATTTATAATTGATCGCGGCGTCAAAGCCGGCTTCTTCAGTCAACCAAGCGCATTTTTGGTCTGTGCCGGCAATACCGACGATTTGGGCTGCGCCTTGCGCTTTGGCAATTTGACCGGCAGTGGCACCAACTTGTCCGGCAGCACTTGTGACAAGGACGCGGTCCCCCTGTTTAAAGGCACCGGTCTCATTCAGACCAAACCAAGCGGTAAGGCCCGGTATACCCAGAATACCGATCCAATAGGAGAGGGGCATGTCGACACCTTCGGGTAGAACGCCCAGAAAGCCGCGGCCATTTTGTACCGCATGGCTTGCCC
>JARFRJ010000435.1 GCA_029287305.1 Hyphomonas sp.
GGTCAGGGTCCTATGCAAATTTAAGGGGAAGAGGGGGAACTCATGAGGGCAAATGAGGCTGCGCTCTGATCCACATGCACAAGACGGGCGAGGCGAAGGGGTCTATGCGTTCAAGGCGTGGAAAGCCTCTTTGCCCTTAGAGCGTGTCCGAGCTAAAATACGTGTGCTTACAAAGACGCCCCTATATGAAAATATAAAATCCTTTGACGAAAAGAGGACTTACAGCTTTTTTGAGCAGATAAGTTAAAACGAGGCTTGCACTTGCAGCCTCATCGGTTTATGCCAACATGCTTATGGTGCGGTCTGGTAGCTCAGTTGGATAGAGTACTTGACTACGAATCAAGGGGTCGAGGGTTCGAATCCTTCCCAGACCGCCATATACCTAATTTTCTCTTATATTCCATGCAGTTAGTATCGTAATATTGTCTAATCTTTTAGCGTTAGACAGTTTGTCCGATAGGATAACATACAGCTTTGCGCCTCCAACTGTTTTCAGCGACATGTCCGAACCGGTATTTTTCATAAATTTCATAAAAGCAGGGCATATGCGCTTAAACGCCCTACATAGTTTGAATAAATCTCCCCGTCTCCTCGCCATAGAAACCGCAAAGGACATTACCATGCCCTCTAGACTGACTAAAATTGCCCGCCTGATATTAGGCTGCAGCTCACTCCTGGCGGTTAGCGCTGGGGCGACAGCCGATGAGTTACGGGTCGGTCTTGGGGTTGGGGCGGCACCGCAATTTGCAGGCTCGGATGAGTATCGGATCATTCCTTTTCCCTCTATTAGCTATAAAACGGAAAAGTTTGAAATTACGACACGTGGTATCGGTGTCCAGGCTAATCTCAGTCAATCCAAATATGTTGATTTTGGTCCCATTATACGCCTCGATACAGGCCGGAATGATTTCAATGATGTGGACGACCCTCTCATTGCCCGCCTCGCCCAAATCGATGCCGGGCTTGAGCTTGGTGGCTTTGTGGGCACAAGTTACCCTCTGGCTTTTTCAGAAGATGGACGCCCCACATTATTGACGGCGGGGATTTCAGCCGTTCAATCATTAGGGGGACATGAGGGAGTGTTGGCCAGTGCTTCCCTAGGCTTTGTCAAACCCATGGGCGCGGTCACCCTTGTCGGTTCTGTATCATCAACCTATGCGACAGATAAGTATAATCAGTCTTTCTTTGGGATAAGTGCTGAAGATGCGCTGGCAACAGGGCTAAGTGAGTTTGATATTGATGGTGGGGTTCGCGATGTCGGCGCTGGGCTCGTGATTTCCTATAATTTTAATGAGAAATGGCGTCTGACAAATATAGCGCAATATACGCATCTAATCGGCGATACTGCTGACAGCCCGATTGTCACGCGCGGGTCCCAGTCCCAGCTTTTCGGCGGGTTGAATATCTCCTATCGTTTCCGATAGGCTGGCACACCGCCTGAAGCTCATCTATCGGACCCCCGGCAAGGTTGCTCTATGCGTCAACCTCAGCTTCCAGCGCATTCGTCTGTATAAACTCCCGGCGAGGCTCAACAACATCCCCCATCAGGCGTGAGAAAATATCATCCGCCTCGCTGCCATGATCAACACGCACACGTAAGAGGCTGCGTGCCTCGCTGTCCAGTGTGGTTTCCCATAATTGATCGGCATTCATTTCGCCAAGGCCCTTATAGCGTTGCAAGGAGAGCCCTTTGCGTCCGGAGGCCAAAACCCCTTCATACAGGCCAACTGGCCCATTTATCTCCACTTCGCTGCCTTTTTCATGACGCAAAATAGCGGACGCTTCAAACAATGAGCGGACAGGCTCAGCGCGGATTGCCAGACGTTTGGCATCCTGACTGGCCCGCATTTGCAGGTCGAGATGCCAGTTTTCCTCAACGCCGCGCACGGTTCGTTTCAAGATAAGCTCATCGGCCTCAAAGCTCGCTTGCCAGCTATTTTCGCCCTCTTCTGCAATCTCATTGAGCCGCCGAGCTGTTTCAACAGCTTGCGCTTCACCCGCGGTTTCAGACAAGGCCCCAGCCAGTGCCGCCTGTTCGATCAGATCGCTGGGGAAGCGCAAGGTCAGACGCCACATGGCCTGTTTGAAGAGCGCCGCCTGACGGACCCGCTCGCGTAAATCTTCCCCGCCGATTTGCGTGCCATCACCCAGGGTAAGCACTTCGCCGGTGGTCCCTTCCTGAATGAGATAGGCCTCCATCTCCGGATCATCCTTGAGATAACGCTCTGAGCGCCCCTTACTGACTTTATAGAGAGGGGGCTGGGCAATATAGAGATATCCCCGATCAATCACTTCGGGCATTTGACGATAAAAGAAAGTCAGTAAAAGTGTGCGGATATGCGCCCCGTCAACATCTGCATCCGTCATAATAATAATTTTATGATAGCGCAGTTTCTCAATGTTAAAATCATCTCGCCCAATGCCGGCACCGAGCGCCGTGATCAATGTGCCAATCTGATCAGAAGAGAGCATTTTGTCAAACCGTGTGCGCTCTACATTCAATATCTTGCCGCGCAAGGGTAAAATCGCCTGATTGGAACGGTCCCGCCCCTGTTTGGCCGAGCCGCCCGCACTGTCACCCTCGACAATAAAAATCTCCGATTTAGCCGGGTCTTTCTCCTGACAATCGGCCAGTTTACCCGGCAGAGATGTAATATCAAGCGCGGTCTTGCGGCGCGTCAAATCCCGCGCCTTTCGCGCGGCTTCGCGTGCAATCGCCGCTTCGACGATTTTCATCATGATCTGCTGGGCCTGTTTGGGATGCTCTTCAAACCATTCAGAGAGTTTCTCATTGATCAGGCTTTCCACAACCGGGCGAACCTCCGAGGATACCAGCTTGTCCTTTGTCTGTGAGGAGAATTTCGGGTCTGGCACTTTTACCGAGAGCACGCATGTGAGGCCTTCGCGGGCATCATCGCCAGTAATGCTGACCTTTTCCTTTTTGGCAATGCCGGTCTCATTGGCATATTTATTGATAATCCGCGTCAGACCGCCGCGAAATCCGGCCAGATGTGTGCCGCCATCGCGCTGGGGGATATTATTGGTGAAGCATAAGACGCTTTCATGATAGCTATCATTCCATTGCAGGGCTGTCTCAACGGTAATGCCATCTTTCTCGGCAATGGCATAAATTGGCTCAGGAATGACGGCGCTGCGCTGGCGGTCAATATGTTCGACAAAGGCTTTCACCCCGCCTTCATATTCCAGCACGATCTGCCATGGTTCCGCGCCGCGTAAATCATCAAACACGATCCGCACGCCGGAATTCAGGAACGCCAATTCGCGCAAGCGATATTCCAGCGTCTTGCGATCATATTCGGTCATCGTAAAGGTTGACGGGGAAGCCAGAAAGCGCACCGCCGTTCCTGTATAAAATGCGCCTGTTTTCTCTACTTTTGGACTGTCGGTTTTTTCGATGAGAGAAATTTCGGTGCGCCCACCATCTACAAATCGGCAGAAATATTCCTTGCCATCGCGATGAATGGTCAGTTCCAGCCAATCAGACAAGGCATTGACAACTGAGATGCCCACCCCGTGCAAGCCACCGGAAACTTTATAGGAATTACTGTCAAATTTACCGCCGGCATGCAGTTCGGTCATAATCACTTCAGCCGCCGAACGGCCTTCTGTGGGATGTATATCAACCGGCACCCCCCGCCCATTATCCGTGACCTCTGCCGATCCGTCCGCATAGAGAGTAACACAAACTTCATCAGCATGACCAGCGAGCGCTTCATCAATCGCATTATCAACAACTTCATAAATCATATGATGCAGGCCAGAGCCGTCATCGGTGTCGCCAATATACATACCCGGCCGTTTGCGCACGGCTTCCAGCCCTTTCAGAACCTTGATTGAGTCTGCTTTATATTCCATATCGGGCGTATTATCTTGCGCGGCGAGGGTGTCTGACATGCTTTATCCTGAGCCTTGAGAATCAATTGATTTTATACTGCTTTTTATAGGGTATATTGCAGCATATGACCATGGCTAAGTCATCGCCTGTAAAGAAGGCTAAGTCCTTGCAATAAAAATCTTTTCATTTGTCCGGCGCAACGCAGCCCGCGGCAACTTTTAAATGCACGGCGCGGTCCCCGAAAGCCTCAAAAAGATGCGCTTCTGTGCCCGTCAGCCAAGCTTGGCCGCCAAGCGCGCAAATCTCATCAAACAGCGCTGCCCGGCGCACCTGATCCAGATGTGCAGCGGCCTCATCCAATAATAAAAGCGGGCGCGGGGCATCG
>JARFRJ010000446.1 GCA_029287305.1 Hyphomonas sp.
GAAGAAACAGACTATACTGACATTGATTTTACCGCGCCTGCCGCGCCAAGTGAGGCAGAACGTGCCGCCTTTGAGGCTCGCCCTTTGGTCAAAGCCCTGCGTCTGCTTGGTGAGGCCGGTCACATAGATTATTTCCGGATATTTTCACTAAGCTTGGATGATCAGTTGAAGACAAGCTCAGAGCAATTGCTTCAAGCTGAAATTTTACGCTTTCACAATCGGCCAGAATTGGCGGTGCGGGTTGGAAAAGTCGCGCTTGGCGTTGGCAGTATTTCCCCGGATGTGGCCTATCCTGTGATCCGGTATCCGTTGCAGGTTGAGGCTGATATTGAAGAAGCGTTTACTATGGCGCTGTCGCGTCAGGAAAGCGAGTTTAATCCGCGGGCCCAATCGCATGCCAATGCTCGGGGCCTGATGCAATTGATCCCCAGTACGGCCAGATTACAGGCCAAGCGCGAAAATTTGCCCTATCAGGCGGCCTGGCTGATTGAAGACCCCAGCTATAATATGACCCTAGGGTCAACACATTTGGCGGACCTTGTTGAAGAGTTTAATGGCTCCTATATCATGGCGGCGGCGGCCTATAATGCCGGCGCGTCCCGCCCAAGCCGCTGGGTTTTGGAGTATGGGGATCCGCGCAAAGGTGAGATTGATCCTATTGATTGGGTCGAGCTTGTTCCTTTCTCTGAAACGCGCAATTATATCCAGCGCGTCCTAGAGAATGTGCAAGTCTATCGCCATCGACTGGCTGGGGAGGCCACGCAAATTTCCCTCAATCAGGATTTAAGACGCGGGCAGTTTGAGTAAGGAGCGCCTAGGGCAATATGTGCTCTGGCTATCTCTCCGTCATAGTGAAATTCTGATGGTGGTTTGGGTTTGTCAGACTATCCTTATGTAACACTCTGAACCGGGCAGGTTTCAGCCAGACGGCACCAAGCTTGTATGTCTACGGTTTCTGCCCGTGCGGTTGGGTCGATACCAGCCTTGTCCAGCCAGGGTTCCAAAGCAATGCCTTGCGCCTTGACAAAGGGTTTCAAGCTGGAGCGCAGCATTTTACGGCGCTGGCCAAAGCCGTGCCGTGTCAGGGTTTCCAGTAACGCCATATTGGTAAACCTCTTATCCGGGGCAAGCGGGATAAAGGCAACAACTGCGCTGTCCACCTTGGGCGGTGGGCGAAACGCGCCGGGCGGCAGGGTAAAGGAGATATGGGCCTGCATAGACGCGCCGGTCAATATGGCAAGCCGCCCATAATGCGCCTCTCCGGGTAAAGCACAAATTCGCAAGGCAACTTCCTTTTGAAACATAAGGGCCATTTCACCGCGCCAGTCGCCTGCCTTCAGCCAATGGGTCAATAGGACCGTACCGATATTATAGGGTAAATTGGAAATGATCATAACAGGGCCCTGCGTTTGATCCGCGCCCAGAATATCAGGAATTGAGACTTTACGTGCATCTCCCTGAATGATCTGCAAACGCCCCGTTTGGGCCTCTGGCCACTCGGACAGGGCATTGGCAAATCTTTGATCTGCTTCAATGGCGATCAGCTTTTCTGCGCCAAGCTCAAGCAGAGAACGGGTCAGCCCGCCCGGGCCAGGGCCAATTTCAATGACGACACGGCTGGCAACCGGGCCTGCGGCCAAGGCGGCCCGGTTTAATATATCCGGATCAAACAGGAAATGCTGGCCAAGGGATTTGCGCGCGGTGGCCAGTGTCAGAGCAGGCCTATCTGTTTTGGGCATGGGCGCGATGCTGTGACATATTATGAGCCAGATGGATGGCCGCCATCAAGCTATCTTCCCGGCATAGACCGGAGCGAGCCGCCTCATAGGCGGTGCCATGATCCGGGCTGGTGCGAATGATTGGCAGGCCCAGAGTGACATTGACCCCGCCCCACAAATCCAGCGTCTTGACCGGGATAAGCCCTTGATCATGCGTCATGGCGATTACCCCATCATAAGCGCCGCTTAAAGCTTCGGCATAAACACTGTCGGCGGGTCTAGCATCGGCCATATCAATACCGAGTTTGCGTAAAGCCTTTGCCGCGGGATTGATAATTTCAATTTCTTCACGTCCAATCGTTCCGTCTTCTCCAGCATGTGGGTTCAGGCCGGTAAAGACAAGTCGTGGCTGGGCCAGGCCAAACGCCTGTCTGAGGCCAGTATGCGTAATTTTGGCGACATCCATCAAATGCGCAATGGATAAATTCGCCGCCGCTTGCATGAGCGGGATATGAAGGGTCGCCAAAGCGACGCGTAATCCGCCCCCGACAAGCATCATGACAGGCTTGGCCGGGCCTGCATCCGGCGGGCGCGATAAGTGTGCCAGATATTCGGTATGTCCGGCATGGGGGAAGCCAGCTTGATAGAGCAGGGCTTTATGGATAGGATTGGTGATCAGCGCAGAGGCCTCCCCCGCCCGGCATAGTGCGACGGCTTTTTCGATTGAGCCAAGGATTGCTGGCGCAGATTTGATGTCTGGATTACCGGGCTCAATCCCGTTCAGATCAAGACCAAGCGGCAGCACGGGTAAGCCGGCACTGAACCTGTCCTCGGCCTCACTTGGATGTGATATTGGCTGCACCGGACAATAGCGTTCATAAAGCGCAGGCTCGCCGATAATGAAGAAAACAATCTCCGACTGGGTTTTCAGATGGGTCCAGGCTTTGGCTGTAATCTGTGGTCCACATCCAGCCGGGTCCCCTAGGGTGAGGACAAGCGGCCGGCTCATTGCAATTGCAAAATGGTCGCATTCAGGCGTGCATTGCGCAGTTCACGATCTGAAATCATACTTAGTTCCCGCCCGAAAAGCTGATCCTCAATCTGGTCTGGTGAGGGCAGGTTTTCAATCCCATCCTGACGTTCGCACACATAAAGCGCAGCTAGGCCCCGGGAGATTTCAAAAGGTGTGCTGGATTGACCTGCGGATAGATTCGCCACAAGCGCTTGCACATTCTCACCCAAATCACTGAGTTTGATCTGACCGAGATCAACCAGGATCAAGGCCTCATCCTGTTCGGCAATCACATCCATATCGGCGCAGGCCTCAATGGATTGCATATATGTATTCAAGGCGTCGCTATCCCGATTGGTCAGGACAAATTGCTTTAAATAGACCGAGGAAGTGAGCTGTTGGGGTTCACGGCGACCGCGCAAGGCGAGAATATAGACGCCATCCTCTGCCTCAACGGGGCCGATAATGCCGGCTTCAATTTGATTTGAAACGGCTTGAGCCAGAGGCGGCGATAAATCTTCAAGGGTGATCCAGCCCATATCGCCGCCAATGGAAGCGGTCGGGGCAGAGGAAAACTGCTGGGCGGCATTCTGAAAGGGGACCCCGCCTTGCAATTGTGTGATCAGAGATTGCGCCGCCTGAAAGGCCTGAGACTTATCTTCTTCACGCGGGGCATAAAGAAAAATTTCCGATAATTGATAGGCGGTTTCCTGTGACTGTGCTTTCAATAACTCAATCTGTTCTTCAATCGCATTGCGCGAAACCCGAATGCGCGAACCATAGCGTCCAGACATGATCCGCCGCCAGGCGATATCTGCGCGGATCTGTTCTTTCAGCGTATCTGTATTAATCCCGATGGCGTTAAATTGCTGTTCCAGAGCGTCGCGATTGCGTCCCGACTGCGCAGCGAGACGTTCTATTGAGGCGGCAATTTCTTCATCGCTGATCGTCAGCTCATATTCAGCCGCTGTTTGCAGTTGCAAGCGCTCATCAATCAATTGCTGCAACGCTGTGCCTGCCAATTGATCAAAAATTTGCGGTGTTGGCTGGATGCCGAGGGTGATGACCAGCATGGCTGTGCGCTGGCGAATATCATAAAGCGAAATCGGCTCATCATTGACCAGGGTGACAATGCCTTCCAGCTGAAACATCTCCGCGCCTGTATCAGGCGTTTGCGCCTGCATGGCAGGCACACAGAAAACCAAGCTTAAAGCAATAATAGCGATACGAATCATGAAACACATTTTTCCGGTATTTTTAACATTAAAGCGTGCTTTATTTCACACTCTGCTTTGCAAAACTAGACCAGCGACGGCCTTCAATAAATATAAAAATCTAATTATTACCACTATTTATAAATGATGTCCGGTTTCCAAACTCGCCAATGGTGGCCAAAGTGAAGCGAAACATAAAAGAATTATTGCCGCTTATGGTCCGGTCTTCAAAGCCGGACTGTGTGTAAATCAATTCAAAACGCGAGCAATCATCCTCATAGGCAATGCCAATTTGACGGCGCAAATTTATCTTTTCGGTCAGATCAATCAATTGGCCATAGCTGACCGAATAATTTTCAAAGAGGTTCAAATTTGCTGACAGTTCAAGCCCTTCATCGGTTTGATTGATGCCGGGACGAATATCCTCATCAATACGAAAATACCGTGCCTCTACAGACAGATTTGAAATTTTTGTACTTAAATTGGCATCAATCCGATTAAGGGCGAAATTTTCCTCATCAAGTCGGAACTGTGCATCTGCTTTTAGCAAAGATCTAAGGTTGAGCGCGATGCCACCGACCCAGTCAGAACTGGTGCCCTCCAGATTGGAGGCTTCATCAAAATTCGGATCGGAAAATTCCCGCCAGCGCCGCCCGGCCACAGCGCTTAGGCTTTGGCCAGAGCGTAATTTGATCTCACCTGTAAAGCCGGCTGCAAGACGCCCGCCGCCTTCATATAAGTCATAATTTCCAAACGCGTTCGCTTCAAAAAGACGGGTTTCCTCAAGCTCAGCGAGCAAGGTATCCTCAAGCGGAATGGCCTCATCATTGACATCTGAGGGGCCCCAAGCGCCCATTATTTTGGGGGTGAATAAAATATCTGCATGTTTGCCTGTGCGTATAATCGGCCAGGAGAGGCTGCTACCGACCGAGGCCAAAAAGCGCGATACATTTTCTTTACCTGAGGCAATTACATCCAAATTATAATAATCACCCCTTACCTC
>JARFRJ010000474.1 GCA_029287305.1 Hyphomonas sp.
GCAGCGTCAGATGTGTATAAGAGACAGGCTATTATCTAGGATTTATGCGGGTTCAGCAGATAAATTAGGCATGCAAAAACCTGATCATAAACCTTTACAATCGCACCCTTTGATAGGAACTAGACTTGCTTACAATATTCAACATGGGCGTGTCATACCCCGTATTGAGATTGCAAGGATCGAGGGAAATACGGTCATTTTTAATGATTCTACATTTTCTGATTTCGACGTCATTATCTGTGCTACTGGATATAAGTTCTTAATTCCATACATCGATGAAGGGATATTTCAATGGAATAAGGATCGTCCCCAAAGAACTCTTGGAGCATTCCACCCTTCAAGAGAGGATATTTTCTTACTAGGCTTTTTGGAAACAAGCGGCGCCGCATTCCCCATGATAGATATGATGTCATCAGCCATCTCAAACTTTATTATGACAGCTGAAAAATCACCGGGCAAACTGCCTTTTATTAAGCAGTTGATTTCAAAGCTTGGACATAATTTAACTCCGGGTGTGAATTTTATTCAAACTTCGAGACATCAGGGGTACGCGGACTATGTCACTCTACTGAAACGATATCGCAAACTCCATGCAAAATTGAATTGGAAAGTGAACCTTGCAAATGATGGCGGATAGTGACTGGTAATTCTCCCATATTTAGCGGGGGTCATAAGTAGAATTTTCTATATACTTTGAGCTGGAAGTTTTGATGAAGCTACGCGATCCGCGCCGCTATTCAGACCCACAATATATGCGCGATAATTTCAGTACGCTCTACGGCGATAATGATAAAGAGGGCGCACATTCGCACGCCATGTCGCTCAAAGCGCCGCATCCGCGCGGATATCTATTTCAAATGCTGGCCATGGCCGGTTGGTCTAGCCTGCCCTTTATCCGCTTTTTACGCATGCCAAGTCTTGTGATTATGGGCGCAGAAGATCGCATCGTGCCTGTGGTCAATGGACATATTCTAAACACCGCTTTACCAAATTCGCGCCTGCATATTCTAGAAGAGGGCGGACACCTTTTCCTAGTTACCAAAGCCCTAGAAACCGTGCCTGTGATCACAGA
>JARFRJ010000092.1 GCA_029287305.1 Hyphomonas sp.
GGCTGGGCTGGCGATCTATTTCGTCACGCCTTCGGATATGTTTCCAGACGCTGTGCCAGACGGCTTGCGCCGGTTTGCCGAGGCACAAAATTTTCAAGCAAAAGCGGGCACATTTATTCTAATGCCCGACCAGGAGGGCACGCCGACTATGGTTCTCGCGGGGCTTGGCTCGACCAGAAACCCTTTAAATATCGCCGCTTTAAGCGCCAAGCTTCCGACAGGCACCTATTCTATCGCCTATAAGCCAGAGGACTGGCCGCTTGGCTGGATTGCGGCCGGTTGGGAAGATGGCTGCTATCATTTTGGAAAATATAAAGACAGGCCGGAGAAAGCGCCCATCCTTTGCCTGCCCGATAGCTCTGGCCGTGCCGGGCTAATACAGGAAGCCGAGGCGGCCCATTGGCTGCGCGATCTGATCAATACGCCAGCCGAAGATATGGGGCCAAGCCAGATTGAAGCTGAAATGCAGGCCCTAGCCGAAGCCCATAAAGCCGACCTGACGATTATTAAAGGCGACGCCTTACTGGCCGAAAATTACCCCATGATACATGCCGTGGGCCGGGCAGCAAAAGAGGCCCCCCGCCTGATCAAACTCTGCTGGGGCAATACACAGCATCCGGAATTGGCTCTGGTCGGTAAAGGGGTGGCCTTTGACACGGGTGGGCTAAACCTGAAAACAGGCAATTTCATGCGGCTCATGAAGAAGGATATGGGCGGGGCGGCCCATGCCATGGCGCTGGCGCGTTTGATTATGGGGGCGAACTTGCCCGTTTCTCTCAAACTATATATTCCGGCGGTCGAAAATGCCATATCCGGCGGCGCGTTTCGACCCGGCGATGTCCTCTCCAGCCGCAAGGGGTTGAAAATTGAAATCGACAATACCGACGCAGAAGGCCGCCTCATTCTCGGCGATGCCCTTTGCCATGCCTGCGAAAGTAAGCCGGATTTGATCCTTGATTTTGCCACGCTGACGGGCGCGGCAAGGGTTGCCCTCGGTCCAGACCTAGCGCCCTTTTTTACCGATGAGGAAACACTGTCAGACAGCCTTCTCAGCGCCGCCCGCGCTAGTGGCGACCCGGTCTGGCGTTTACCCTTATGGGACCCCTATCTTTCCTATCTGGACAGCTCTGTGGGCGATATCAGTAATGCCGGGGGACGAATGGGCGGCGCGATTACGGCAGCCCTGTTTTTAAAACAGTTTGTCGATATAAGCTCTTGGATACATTTTGATGTTTGGGGCTGGCGCGAGGCTAAATATGGTCAACCGCAAGGCGGGGCACCGTGCGGGCTGCGCGCTGTCTGGCACATGCTGCAAGCACGCTATGCAAGCTAAACCCGCCGCCTCATAGATACAGCCTGTCCTGAAGAGAAAGGTTTCATGATGCTGACATATCTGGACAAGCGGCTCACACCGCCGCGGGATATTGAACCGATCCCGGCTGCAATCTGTGTCCCTCGCCTACCGCTTTTCAATGCACCGATTACAGATGAACGTGTCAGACAGGTCACAACCGCCCTCTATGGAGAAGCTGTTGAGATTTATAATCAGGAAGATGGATTTGCCTATATACGCCTTACCGATGATCATTATATGGGCTGGGTTCGCGCTGAAGGCTTGCAAGCGCCCTCCTCCAGACCTGCCACGCATCACCTCTCAGCCGCGATGAGTTTTGGCTTTCGAGACGCGGACATAAAATCAGGCATACAAACACATTTATATCTGAACAGCCGTCTGATTTTAGAGGAAGAACGCGGCCCGCTTGCCTATTGCCAAGGGCTTGGCTGGGTTCCGAGATGCCACCTCACGCCTGTAAATGAGTATTATGAGGACCCTTGCGCCATTGCGGAGAATTTTATCGCCACACCCTATTTATGGGGCGGCAATGATGCCAGTGGTGTGGATTGCAGTGGCCTTATACAAATCGCTTTTAAGGCTTGCGGTCTGCAATTGCCGCGCGACAGTGATATGCAATTTGCTTGGTCAGGCAACGTGGTTCCTGACTGGCAAAACGCAGATAAATTGCGGCGCAATGATCTTGTCTTCTGGCAAGGCCATGTCGGTATTCTGCAAGATGCCTCCACCTTGCTACATGCCAATGCCACGCATATGGCGGTATCTTGTGAACCTCTGCAGGACGCTATAGAGCGTATACAAGACACTTATAGCTTACCGCTTGGGGTGAAGCGTCTCGCTTTGGATGGATTAAATTCGAAACCCTGGAAGGGTTAAAGGCTTAAAGACTTAGAGCTGGCACTTATTCTTCTTGTTCTTCTTGCGTCACCGCTGCGTCTTGTGTCTCGGAGAGCTCTTGGATTGTGGTACTTTCTTGGCCCGCTGGGATATCTTCAACCATGGCAACCTCTTCGGGCTGAGATTGTTCTGCCTCTATGGTTAAAGCGTCAGGATAAGGCGGCGGCGTTGGCGCTGTCTGCGCCAGATAGGCGATCAGATTGACACGGTCTGCATCCCGTCTTGGGGAGCGCAGTCCCGCATAGGCCATGCTGGTACCGCGCGCATAAGAGCCCGGATTGGTCAACCAAGCATTCATATCCTCATAGGTCCAAGCGCCCGCCTTAGCGGACAAGGCAGCAGAATAGGTAAAGCCTTCCCTTGCGGCGATG
>JARFRJ010000229.1 GCA_029287305.1 Hyphomonas sp.
GAGCTGACCTGTGCTCTAAAATGAGGTTTGGACAAGGCCTATTTTTACGATCCGCTCAGGCGCATATCAGGTCTTATTCTAGGGAGGTTTCCTAAATCCGTTCAACCGCCATGGCGATGCCTTCGCCGCCGCCAATACACAGGCTGGCCATGCCTTTCTTGACATCCCGGTCTTCCATCGCGGCCAGAAGCGTGATTAGAATACGTGCGCCGGACGCGCCGATCGGATGGCCCATTGCGCAGGCCCCGCCATGCACATTCACACGGTCATGATCAAGGCCTAATTCTTTCATCGCAATCATGGGAACGACGGCGAAAGCCTCATTAATCTCCCATAAATCCACATCGCTAACCGCCCAATGCGCGCGTGCGAGCGCTTTTTTCATGGCCGGGACAGGGGCTGTGGTGAAATATTCCGGCTCATGCGCATGCGAGGCAGCAGAGACAATTTTCGCAATCACATTGAGGCCGCGCTTATCAGCCTCTGATCGCTTCATCAGGACAAGCGCCGCCGCGCCATCTGAAATCGCTGAGGCATTGGCAGCCGTGACCGTGCCGTCTTTGCTGAAGGCCGGGCGCAGGCTGGGAATTTTGTCCGGGCGCGCTGTGCGTGGCAGTTCATCAATCTCGACATGAATATCGCCCTTGCGTGTCTTGACAGTAACCGGTGTAATCTCACGCTTGAACTTGCCTGTTTCTGTGGCTTTTTGCGCCCGTGCCAGAGTTTCCAGCGCGTAGGCGTCCTGCTGCTCACGCGTAAACTGATATTGCCCGGCAATCATATCGGCAAAATTACCCATCGGTCCGCCGGCATAGGCATCGGTCAACCCGTCCAGTGCCATATGGTCCTCTGCGCTGGCGGTGCCATATTTATGACCTTTACGCATATTCAGGAGATGCGGGGCATTGGTCATGCTTTCCATGCCGCCGGAGATCACGATTTGCGCATCACCGGAAAGGATAGCTTGGCGGCCCATCACCGCCGCTTGCAAGCCGGAGCCGCACATCTTATTGATCGTTGTCGCTTCCAGTCCTTTATCAAGACCAGCTTTGAACCCGGCCTGACGAGCTGGGGCCTGGCCCTGACCTGCGGGCAGGCAATTGCCCATGATAATCTCATCGGCCTCATCGGGTTGAAGTTTTGCCTCCTCGACAGCTGCCTTAACCGCGAATGCCCCCAGCTCATTGGCTGAAAAGGAGGATAAATCCCCCAGCAGGCCGCCCATAGGGGTTCGAGCCATACCAACGATAACAACGGGATCAGACTGAGACATGAGAAAATCCTTTTTATGCGTGTTGAGTTGTTTATGCGTGTTGAGCTGCTTTTGGTCAGGGGGCGCAAACCTCCAGGCGGGGGACCCTTACTTAACCAAATTAAGCGCATTATACGCAGCGAAACCGGATCAGGACAAGCGTTAAAACGCGTCTGGCGATGCGTCTTTATCGATAGGGGTTTACCGTTCAGAATATAGTCTAAAGACCCCAGATAATATCTGCCTCTTTTGTTCCGGGTGGATTATTGTGCAGCCATTCCCCGATTTGCGTATCCACATAAGTCACGAAAGAGGGCGAATAACTATGTTTTGATGTCTCCCACCAGGCCCGGATAATAGGCAGAGCGATGCGTTCCTTCAAACGGGCTTCACTGGCCTGCCACATTTCTTTTTCATGAATACCATAGCGCTGATGCATATGCAGCATTTCCATATGCCGGAACGTCGCGGCAAAAATATTGCCAATCCGCAGGCGGTCACCCGGCGAGACCGTATCGCTCGGTGGGCTTGTCGCGAAAATTTCGGCGATATCTGGATGGTCAATCAATCGACCAAAATTCTCAATCATAATTTGTGTGTTCAGTTGCGCGGTCATCATACGTGTCGCAACGCTGTTCTGTCTTAATTGTATGCCGACAAAGATCAAGGAGACGATCACCGCTAATGAGGCGAGAATGGTGGTAAAAGTTGCAAATTGTTCGAGTGTCATGAGAGGATTATAAAGTCTGTCACAGCTTTGAGTAAACCCATTCTTTTATCCCGTGCAAGCGGGCTTTTGCGCGCCGCGCTTGTGAGGTCTCACCGATAGACGAGCGGTTTGCGACGTTGAAAGCGTTCTCCGGCCTTGCGATAGCGGTCATGTTTTTTGGGTCCGGCCAAAGCATAGGTCTGGTGGCGTAAAAACTCCATCAATTCTTTGCGCTTACCGGCGGTGGCCAGTTCATCTGGCGACAATGTCTGACCTATCTGCACTTTCACCGGCTTGCCCATGCGCCGTTTCACCTCATGAAAAATCAGTGCCAGACGTAATTCAAGGGAAAGATGGCTGGCAAATTGAAAGAGGCGTGAGTTTTGACCTTCAAAATAGATCGGTGTGACATGGGCCTGGGATTGGCTGATCAATTTGGCCGTGAAAGGCTTCCATTCATCATCGACAGCGATGCGGTCAAAGGGGCGGGGCGTTGTCGCCACGCCGCCGCCGGGAAAGATAATCACACAGCCGCCGGCTTTGATCAGGGACAGGGCGTCCCGGCGCATTTCAACATTGGCCGCAATCGCTTCTTTGGTCCCGGAGAAATCCACACGAAGCAAAAATTCCCGCGCTTCGGGCACACCATCTAGGGCTGAATTGGTCAGGACTTTAAAATCCTTTCGCCGCAAGCTGACCAGCCAGGAAATAACCAGGCCATCCAGAACCCCGAAGGGGTGATTGGCGACCACTACAAGCGGGCCCTTGGCGGGTATGTCGCCATGGCGACTGGCCGAAAACTGGACATCCAGATCCAAAAGGCGCATCGCCGCTTCAAAGAAAGGAATATCGGTGGCCATATGCTGGCGATAATGATCATAGAGCTTTTTCAGTTTGGGTTGGCCGGAAATTGTCTCAACCAGACGTATAAAGCGCCGCCGCATCGGATCGTCAAAATAAGTCGCATAGGATAAATCCGCCGCCGCACGTTCTGAAATATCCAATACTGTATCCATAATGGCTCCTTTAAAGTCCAGCTGACAGTTGGGGCATATGCGGCCTGTCGCCTGCTTACAGCCTGAGGAGGCTGGCCAGATTGTTTTTTTGCATATCGCTGGACCCGCCAACAATGGGCATGCCGAGCAGATCACGTATATTTCGCTCCATATCATAGGCGTCACTTAAACCATAGGCACCCATGACCTGTTGACAGATCAGACCGATTTCTATGCCCATATCTGCAACAAAAAGCTTGGCCATACTGGTCTCAACTGAGCAAGATTGCCCCGTATTGGCCAGCCATGCGCCATGATATAACATATGCTGACAGGCCTGCAATTTTGTCCGTGCGGTTACCAGCTTATGGCGAATGGCCTGATGTTCTGAAATCGGTTTACCAAATTGCACGCGGCCTTGCGCATAGCTCCACGCTTCTTCCACGGCGGCGCGGGCAATGCCATAGGCTACAGCGGTGATTTCAATCTTTTCCACATCCAGAGCGCGTCCAGCAAGCAATTCCCAGCCGCGATTCCACATATCCGGTCCGCCGACAATCGCCGAAGCGTCCAGTTCAACCGCATCAAAATAGACATCCATAGAAGCGGTATAGCGTAAATTTGCATGCTGTATGGGCGACATCGACACGCCCGGCGCATCGGTCGGGATCAGGATAAGGCTGAGATTCTTATACCGGGCTTCGGCAGGGCCGGAGCGTACCAGACAATAGATATAGTCCGACCAATCCGCGCCTGTGCACCAGCGCTTTGAGCCAGAGATAACAATCCTGTCGCCATGGCGTTCCGCCCGGGTTTTCACGCTTGGTAAATCGCCGCCTATATCCGGTTCAGACAAGCCATAGCAAAGCAAAAGCTCGCCGCGAGCAATTTTGGGCAATAAATCCTGTTTTTGCGCATCGGAACCATTTTCCGAGATATTCATACCGCCATAAAAGGCCGCATGGATATAGGGCCCCGCAAGGGATGAGCCAAACTGAGACAATTCCTCAATCACGGCTGTGGCCGCTTCAATATCCTGACCAAGCCCGCCATAGGCCTCTGGAATGGTCAAACCGATAACCCCCAGCTCAGCGAGGGCCTGAAAGCTCTTCCGGTCCCAATTATGGGTGCGATCCAGTTCTATACGCTTTTCGCGCGGCAGATGTTCAGCGCCAAAACGGGCCATTTGCTGGCGCAATTGCGAGATATGTGTCGCCTCATTGGTAAAACTTGCAAACGCCACCCTCATCATCCCTTACTATCTTATCTTATTATCCTGTCGGCTTATCCTGCCGACTTATCTTGTCCGGGCTTGCCCTCTGACCTGCATATCTGTTCTAATCACGCGGTCACGTGACCAATCCCCAGCCGAGAGCAGAGGGTTCCGGCTATATTCATACACCAATATCCTCAATTTTGAATGGCACGCTTTGATAGACTTGATTAATCCAATTGCCAAATAGAAGATGTGCGTTGGCCCGCCAGCGATTAAGCGGTCTGGCCTGAATATCATCGCCGGGAAAATAGCCATGCGGTGGGCGCGTCTTACGGTTCTTCTTGCAATCGCGCTCATATTCCTCTTTCAGGGACAGGGAATCATATTCAATATGATTAAACATATAGAGCGCCCGCCGATCCGGTTCTGAGACAAGACAAGGCCCGGTAAAATCGCTTTCGACCAGCAATCTGAGGTCTGGGACCGACAGAATATCCTCGCGCTGAATTTCAGCGTTTCTGGAAACCGGAAACTGGAAATCATCTGAAAACCCTGTCAGATAAGGCGAGGTGGGTTCCAGATTTTTGTGCCGATACACGCCAAACGCCTTGGTTGGCAGGGTATATTTCTGGATGTGGTGAAAATGCCAGAGCGCGGCCATCGCGCCCCAGCAAATATAAAAGCAGGAATGGACATGGGTGCGCGTCCAGTCGAGAATTTCCCTCATGCGCGGCCAGTAACTGACGGCCTCATAGTCCAGCATCTCTATCGGGGCGCCGGTAATGATAAAGCCGTCAAATTTCTCATGACGGATATCCTGCC
>JARFRJ010000168.1 GCA_029287305.1 Hyphomonas sp.
GCGGGGCTTGTTTTTAAAGCATTTACGCCTTTGAAGGCGCCCAATCGGGGGGGCGTTTATCTAAGAAAGCGGCAAGGCCTTCCCGGCCCTCAAGCGAGGCACGACGCTCAGCAATGCGCTTGGCGGTTAAATCAGCCAGAGTGCTGTCGATCGGGCGGGTTTGAACCTCTTCAATCAACCGCTTGCAGTCTGTCACAGCCCCCGGGGCGCCAGCCAAGACGAGGCCTTTGACATAGTCTTTCAGCATCTCAAAGTCTGCATCTGTTTCAGCAGAATAATGCACAAGCCCCATTTTTTCAGCATAGCCCGCCGCGAAACTTTCCGCCGTGATAAACAGAGCCTTGGCCCATCTTGGCCCAATCGCCTGAATGACATACGGGCTGATCGTCGCCGGTGTGAGCCCGAGCTTCACCTCTGAAAAGCAAAATGTCGCCGATGTCATGGCGATCACAATATCAGACGCCGCCACAAGCCCGGCCCCGCCGCCAATCGCTGCGCCCTGAACACAGGCAATGCTCGCTTGCGGCAATGTGTACAGCAAATGCAACATATCGGCGAGCGCGCGTGCATCGGCGATATTTTCCGCTTCGCAATAGGAGGCCGCCTGGCGCATCCACGCCAAATCCGCCCCAGCCGAAAAGGATTTCCCTTCTGCGGTGAGAAAAAGCAGGCGCGTCTGCTTGTCCGTATGCAAGCGTTCAAACGCCTCTGTCAATTCTGCAATGACCGCGGCATCAAACGCATTATGCCGAGCCGGGCGGTTCAGTTTCAGTTCGGCTGAACCATCCGCATGTTTTGTAAATTTTATCGTCTCATACATATCCGTATACCCATATGTGTCAGAATTTGAGGGCGCCCGGACACAGGCTTAAGCCCTCACCCGTGATATCTATATCATGAAAGCGCGTCTATATCAGACCAATTTCCTGCAAACGTTCCGTCAGATAATCCTGCGCGGTAATTGGCGGATAGGCAGGATGGCCTGGCTTGACGAAAACCGGGAGAGGTTCAATCAGAACATCCGGGGCAAAGTGCAAAAAGAAGGGCATGGAATAGCGCGGATGAGCGGCCCGTTCCGGGCTTGGGTTCACAACACGATGGGTGGTGGACGGCAAATAATCATGGGTCAGGCGTTGCAACATATCTCCGACATTGATCACCAGAGCGCCTTCGGGTGGATTAATGCTGAGCCATTCACCAGATTTGTGCAGAACCTCCAGACCGGCCTCTTCTGCGCCCAGCAATAAGGTAATGACATTAATATCCTCATGTGCGCCGGCCCGGACACTGCCAGCTGGTGGCGGTGTGGTTAAAGCTGGATAATGCAAAAGGCGTAGAATGGAGTTGCCCTGTTTCACGCGCGGCGAAAACCAGTCCGCCTCAAGACCAATAGCGCGCGCGATTGCACTGAGTATGCTTTGCCCGGTCTCATCAAACGCATCAAACAGCGCCTCTGTGTTCGCATCAAACGCCTCAATTTCAGAAACGGACGGGGTCGGGGGCATGATCGCGGCCATATCCATGCCCTTTGCCTGGAGGTCCGCCCCCTCCGTGTCAAAACCACGCCCGGTATGCCAGAACTCTTTCAAATCCGCCTTCTGGGCCCCTTTGGCATTCTCAACCCCGAAAGGCGTATACCCTCTTTGCCCGCCGCCTTTTGGATCATGATAGGCACGTTTGGTGTTATCCGGCAGCATAAAGAAGGCTTTGGCCGCGCTCAAAGCCTCATCAATCGTCTCTTGCGGAATCGGATGATCGGTTAAAACCGCAAAGCCGGTTTCACGAAAAGACTTGACCAAAGCTTCGCCAAAATCTGACGGGTACTCTGCTTTCAATGTATAGGAGATCGGGGTGAAATAGGTCATGAGAGAAGTATCCTGAAAACTGGAACAAGCTCTATAGTCAAACAGAGCCAGTTTGGCAAAATGAACTCTATGGACATTATACCAGATTTATTCCATTGCGTATCCTCTCGCCGCTAAATCCTGGACATGTCATAATGCCGATTTCTCCTGAAAAGACGACCGCGCCCGATGCATTCGAGCGGTTCACCCATACCGCCTCCGGCAAGTCTTTTTCAGGTCTGCATTTTGGAGATACTAGCAAGCCTCTGCAAGGACTGTTTCTTCATGCCAATGGCTTTAATGCCCATACGTATAAAAGTCTTTTAGGGCCTTTATCAAAGACATATTCTATCGCGGCTCTGGACCAGCGCGGGCAAGGTCGCTCCGCTTTAAAATTATCACCGGACACGCGCTCATGGCAAATTCTGTGCGAGGATATCATAGACTGGATCGACGCGCAGGCCCCAAAGGGACTAGCCATAGCCGGACATTCTCTTGGCGGATGTGTCGCGCTTATGGTTGCCAATCAGCGCCCGGATTTGGTCAAGGGTCTCCTCTTGATTGATCCTGTCATTCTACCGCGCGCTTTTTATCGCATGATCCATCTCAACCCCTTCTCTTCCAGCCTGTCAAAACTCCACCCAATGGCTAGTCAAGCCATGAAAAGACGGCGCTTCTTTTCCTCTTTAGAGGACGCCAAAGCCTCTTATACGGGGCGCGGGGCGTTCAAGAGCTGGACGGGTGACTTTTTGCAGGATTATCTCGTCGACGGTCTGAAAGAAAGAGATATGTCAGGGCATGTTGAGGAAAATGACGCCTTGCCCTTAGAGCTTTCCTGCTCGCCAGAAACCGAAAGCACCGTCTTTGCGGCCCAGCGTAATCGCCCCTGGCAAGCCTTGAAAGGCGCACAAAAGGCAGGGGTCCCGTTCTATCTTTTACGTGGCGAGTTTCACTCTGTAATGAACCGATATGTCATTAAGTCGATTGCGCTCAAATATGCAGGCATTGAGATCAAGACCCAGTCGGATTCAACACATTTCATCCCTATGGAAAGGCCGGAATATGTGCGACATGAAATCCGGGCTTTAATGGAGCGGGTTTAACAGTCAGCGTTAATATCTATACAGGCTTAAAAAGCCTTCTGTGTTTGACCTTTTAGGC
>JARFRJ010000233.1 GCA_029287305.1 Hyphomonas sp.
CGCATTTTCGCCGAAGGGGCCTTCTCACAAGCCTTTATTCCATCCTATGCACGCATTTTGGAGGCAGAAGGGCGCGAGGCGGCGGAGAAAGTCGCGGGTGAAGCGCTGCGTGTCCTGTTTGCCGGGACAGCGCTTTTGACCCTTCTGGCGCAGTTTACCATGCCTTGGATTTTACTGGTTTTTCATGCGGGCTATGCTGATGATACGGTGAATTTCAATATCGCTGTCGTATTGACACAAATCACAATGCCCTATCTTGCCTGCATGTCGATCTCAGCGCTTTTATCGGGCATGCTGAATACGGCGGGGCGGTTTATTCTGTCTGCCGGGGCCCCGACCCTGTTGAATATATCCCTCATACTGTCTGTCCTAGTGACCAATACCGCGCCGCCGCCTGACAGCCTGTCACCAGCAGATATCTGGATCTGGATGGAGGCGGCCTTTTCCATAGGCCTGCCCTTAAGAACGGCTTATGGCGTGGCGTATGGCGTTATTATAGCGGGCGTTTTACAGGCCGCACTCCTCTATTGGGGGGTCAGACGCCAAGGTGTGCGCCTGTCTCTATTGGCGCTGCCGAGGCTCACCCCTAAAGTAAAACATATATTGATGCTGGCCATTCCCGGGACGCTTGCGGCCTCTGGCACGCAGATCAATATCATGGTCAGTCAATTATTGGCGAGTTTTGAGGTCGGGGCCAAAACCTGGCTTTATTATGCTGATCGCCTCTATCAATTGCCTTTGGGCCTTGTCGGCGTGGCGGTTGGCCTTGCCATACTCCCGCACCTGTCTCGCGCGGCACGTCTGGAAGATCAACCGCAAGCCTATCGGATGATGGATCAAGGCATGGCGCTTGCCATGGCGCTGACCCTCCCAGCCGCCTTGGCTCTTATCATCGCGCCCGGCTTTTTAATTGAAAGCATATTCGCGCGCGGTGCGTTTACGCCAGACGATGCCCGCCAAGCAGGCCATGCCCTGTTCTATTATGGCTGGGGTGTGCCGGCCTTTGTCTTGATCAAAGTCCTCTCCCCAGCCTTTTTTGCGCGCGAAGACACAAAGACACCGATGCGCTATGCGCTGATCAGTGTTGGTCTGAATATTGTCCTTGGAACGGCTTTCTTTTTCTGGCTCACCGCGCAAGGTCAATATGGCTTTCCAGGGCTGGCGATGGCGACAAGCCTAGCCGGATGGGCCAATGCCAGCCTTTTGGGCCTTACGCTTATCCGACGGGGCTGGTATCGCCCCGGCCCCTTGCTGATCTCAAAACTTTTCCGCATCAGTCTCGCCGTCGGATTTATGGCGATCATATTGGTGATGGCGACCCCCCCTCTGATCGTATTTCTTGAGGATATGACGGGCGGACGCAGATTTTTCAATGCGCTGGCTTTTATCGCTTTGGGCGGGGTTGTCTATATTGCGGCGGCCTTATGTTTTGGGGCTTTGCGACCCGCCGATATCACACGCAACCTGTTTTCACGCACGTCTGGATAATCTGACTGCACATATCTTGTGTTCTGACAAAAGAGACATCGCCGAGACGCCGCAAACAATTTAGCGCGAAACGCCTTTAACCTCTTGCAGGCTGGTTTTTTTGACGCTGCGGCCAAGCCCGACTTTCGCTCCGCCATAATGCGGGGCACGTCCGGTCTCTTCAATCCGGCTTTTGGCGGGGCGGTTTGTTTGAGGGCGCACAGGCTGGGTGCCTTTGCCGGGCGGCCCGGCTTCTTCAAACAGCGCGGCCAATTGTTCTGTCATCGCCCCGCCCAATTGCTCGGCATCTGTGATCGTAACCGCGCGTTTATAATAGCGGGTCACATCATGGCCAATGCCAATGGCGATAAGTTCTATCGGGGAAACATTTTCCATATAGGCGATCACCTCACGCAAATGTTTTTCCAGATAATTGCCGATATTTACAGACAGCGTGCTGTCATCGACCGGGGCTCCATCGGAGATGACCATGAGAATACGCCTTTGCTCTGGCCGCCCCATCAGGCGATCATGCGCCCAGAGCAGGGCTTCGCCGTCAATGTTTTCTTTGAGCAGGCCCTCGCGCATCATCAGGCCAAGATTTTTACGGGCCCGCCGCCAAGGCGCATCGGCTGATTTATAGATGATATGGCGTAAATCATTCAGGCGTCCGGGCCCGGCAGGTTTGCCAGCTTTTACCCAATCCTCACGGCTGCGCCCGCCTTTCCAGGCTTTTGTCGTAAAGCCCAATATTTCAACTTTCACGCCGCACCTTTCCAGTGTGCGGGCAAGAATATCAGCACATAGCGCGGCGACCATGATCGGGCGACCGCGCATAGACCCGGAATTATCGAGCAGAAGGGTCACAATTGTATCGCGAAACTGGCTGTCATCTTCTTGTTTGAAAGAGAGCGGCGCGGTCGGGTCTGTGATCAC
>JARFRJ010000201.1 GCA_029287305.1 Hyphomonas sp.
TGTCAGGGCATGTTGAGGAAAATGACGCCTTGCCCTTAGAGCTTTCCTGCTCGCCAGAAACCGAAAGCACCGTCTTTGCGGCCCAGCGTAATCGCCCCTGGCAGGCCTTGAAAGGCGCACAAAAGGCAGGGGTCCCGATCACGCTTTTACGGGGCGCGCATCACTCTGTAATGAACCGACATGTCATTAAGACGATTGCGCGCAAATATCCAGGCATTGAGATCAAGACCCCCTCAGATACAACCCATTTCATCCCTATGGAAAGGCCGGACTATGTGCGCCAAGAAATCCGCGCTTTGATGGAACGGGTAAACCCGTCAGCGTAAATGTCCATATAGGCTTAAAAAGCCTTCAAGGTTTGCCCATTTAGGCCGCCCATGCGGCACACTTCCATCCATTCATCGGCTTTAACCGGCTGTACAGATAAGCGCATGGACGTAACCAGAGACATATCCCCAAGCGCTGGATTGGCTTTGACCGCTTTTAAGGTCACAGGCTGGGGCATATCGCAGACCGCCTTGATATCGACACAGTCCCAGCGCGGATCATCCGTGGTCGAATCCGGATGCGCCAAAGCGCACACTTCAACTATGCCAACGACTTCCAAGCCCTTATTTGAGTGATAGAAGAAGCCAAGATCGCCAAGCTGCATTTGCCGCATATAGTTTCGGGCCTGATAATTGCGCACGCCATCCCATTCTTCGCCCGCCTCGCCCTTGGCTTTTTGCATCTCCCAGGACCATTTATAAGGTTCAGATTTAAACAGCCAGTAATGCATATCCCGTCCTTTCAAAAAACCACTCTGCCTAGAGCCTTTACCTTTGCCGATGCTTAGAGCGGTCGAGCCGACCCCCAACTTACATATCCGGCAAATTTTGGTGTCTTTGGCAAATAACGCGATTCGCTTTGCTCAAAATGAAAACCGGACAGGGAAATTAGGCTCTGAATATCGCGCGTTAGATGGCATCCGCCCGCAAGGGGTTTCCAGATCGGCTCTATGCGATTTTGCCATTTGGCGATATGCAGCTCAGGTGAGAGACCATGTTCACAAAAGTATAAGCGGCCATCCGGTTTCAGAACACGCCTTATTTCTGCCAAAGCGCTTTGCCAGTCGGGAATAGTGCACAAAGAAAATGTCAAAACCGCACTATCTATGCTGCGATCTTCAAGCGATATAGCTTCCGCACCTTCTTGCAAAAATTCAATATCTCCAGCTAAATTGAGGCTTTCAGCCCGTAGGCGGGCGCGTTTAAGCATGCCTTGAGACGGTTCCAAAGCGTACAATTTGTGCACGCGTTCATAATCATAAAGGTGGAAATTCGTGCCACCGCCACAGCCAATCTCTAAGACGTCACCCTTGGCTTTCGGTAAAATAATCTGACGCTGACGCATGATAGGCTTGCTCTGGCATGCAGCAGAAACCAAAGGCGGAACGACATATCTTTCCCATATTCCCATATCCTGACCCCTTTACAGTTTGACCTTATAGCTGTCTCTTATACACATCTGACGCTGCCGACGATCCAACTCTAGTGTAGTTCTGGGGGGGGGCGGGGGGGTGATTGTGGGGGGGGGGGGGGGGGGGGGGGGGGGGGGGGGGGGGG
>JARFRJ010000217.1 GCA_029287305.1 Hyphomonas sp.
GCTCGCCACGACAGAGGGGTCTTGCAAGGCACCGCAAGACGGCGAGGAACCTGTCAAATTAGCCGTAATCTCCTTACGCTCATAATTATACCGAAGACCCGCCGTTAAAGTCAGCTGATCGGTCAGCATATATTCATTATGCGTAAAAATGGACATCGCATTGGTGCTTTGTGAAAAACGGTCATACCCCCCTGTCCCGGCAGTCGTAGACGGCAACAAGTATGGGGTGAATGTGGCCGCAACCCCGGCGCCTATTGCCTGCAGGCTTGCAATATAGTCTGCCTCACTGATCAGGCCTGCGCCCAAAGCAGCATTCAAACCAAGCGCTTCAGCTTGCGCCGCGGTTGCCCCTTCTACCAAAGCGGGCACAAAGGCGGAGAAGACAACGCCGCCAGGCTGACCACCCGGGGTAATACCAAGAGTATCTGTAAACAGGAAGGGGTTAGCGCCGGGTATAATACCTGTTCCATAAAGCGTTAAAGGAGCGCCAACCAGAGCGCCCGTAACCGCCCCAAAGGAAGCATCGCTGAAAATATCCGCGTCATTGCCAAACTGAATTGTATCATAGGTCTCAATTTTTTCATTGAGGTAGAAGGCACCGATCAGCCAATCCAGCCGATCTGTATTACCCTGCAGACGCAGCTCTTGAGTAAAATACAAATCATCATTCGTGGTACCCTCGCGCAGAGCCCTGTCTATACCAGAAAAATCAATATCCTGATCGCGAATGGAATCGAAATTACGCAAAGAGGTAATAGAGGTCAGCTTGGCAAAATCATATTCATGATTAATCTCTAGGGAGGCCCCATAATCCACCACTTCATCGCGATACCCGCGATTGGGCGAAGCGGCAACTTTCCAGAAATTATCACTGCTTGGTTCCAGATTACCAATCAACCCATTCGCTCCGGCGATACCTTGAACTAGGGGGCCCAGAGCTCCGATTCTACCAATAGTCACCGTACAGCAATTTTCGTCCGTTTGGGTGTAATCCACGATCAGACGTAAATCCGTATTGCCTTTTTCATATAATAATTGTCCCCGAAAAGCCATGCGGTCAATATCGTTAAAGGTACGATCCGAATTGACATCTTCAATAAAGCCGTCGCGTGTGCGTAATTTGGCATCAATGCGCCCAGCCCAGTTTTCCGATAAAGCCCCGGAAAAACCGACATTCGCTTCTAGGTTCTCAAAATTACCATAGGAGACACTGGCATAACCGCTCGTGTCGAAAGTCGGCTTGGCGGTGCGAATGCTCACCACACCTGCAGACGTGTTACGGCCAAACAAGGTCCCTTGCGGGCCGCGTAAAACCTCAACACCGGCCAGCTCTGGCAACTCTTGAATGCCGGAACCTGTACGTGTGCGATAGACGCCATCCACAAACACACCGACCGCAGGCTCAAAACCGAAATTGTCAGCGCCTGTACCAATCCCCCGGATAGAAATAGACGTCCCGGCAGAGGCCGATTGGCCCTGCGTAATCTGAACGCTGGGGGATAATTGCTCCAAATCATTCAATCGATTAAAGTCCGTTTTCTCCAAGAGCTCAGCATCAAAAGCGGTCACCGCAATCGGCACATCCTGAACCGTCACACCTTCCCGGCGTGTCGCGGTCACCTCAATCGCGCCAAGGCGGCGTTCACTCGCCTCGCTTTCATCGCCGCTTTCCTGCGCGACCGCAAAGGGCGCAGCCATCGCAAATAGCGCCGAGACGCTGACACCAAGACATAATTTTCGGGCAAGTTTGATCTGTGAATTCTGACGTGCCATGAATAGGGTAACCTCCATTTAAATGTTATATTTTTTGATATATATCATTGCTAAACGAGAATCAGAATTGCGCAAGAGGAAGAGCGAAAAACAGCCGGACATTCGTCAAAGCGTGTTGTTTTTGCAACATTTTTGCTGCACTGCACACAAAGATAAATGCGCCTAGAATCTATGAAAAAAGTCCATATTTCGGCTCTGTTGACCGTATAACTGACCCGTATTCCCGAA
>JARFRJ010000242.1 GCA_029287305.1 Hyphomonas sp.
GTTCTGCTCGACCCGGTCAGCGGCGAAATTGTCAGCGAAGGGGCAAATGCGCCTATCGCCTTATGTGATCCGACCGCGCATGCTGAGATTATTGCCCTGAGAGCGGCGGCACGCATACGGCAGAATTATCGCCTGCCCGGCTTGCATCTTTATGTTACGCTGGAACCTTGCGCGATGTGTGCCGGCGCGATCAGTCAGGCCCGGATTTCGCGGCTTATCTTTGCCGCCGAGGACAAAAAGGGCGGCGCTGTGATCAATGGCCCACGCTATTTCCAGCAAAATACCTGCCATTCAGCACCAGATATTCAGCAAGATATGAATTTCGCCCCCAAATCAGCCGCGCTTTTGCGTGCGTTTTTCAAATCGCGGCGGCGGTAAACTATAAACGGGCTTTAGTCTCAAACTTGAACGCAGGCCATATTTGACAAGCTGCTTTTCCTAATTCATTACCAAATTTTTAGTTAGACAGCCAAAGCAGATTATATCTGTCTGTTTTTAATTTTTGGCTCATCGTCATAAGGCATGTATGTAAATGCGTATTAGAACTCAACTTTTATATCTTACTCTCAGCACATGTCTTTTAGGCTTTGCCAGCTGCGGCGCTGAGAGTGATACATCACCTACCGCAGTCGCAGAAGAAGTGCCCTCACCTCCTCCTCCTCCGTCTCCTCCGCCGCCGCCTCCGCCGCCTCCACCTCCTCCTCCTCCTCCTCCGCCGCCGCCGCCTCCGCCTCCGTCTCCTCCTCCGCCTCCTCCGCCGCCTCCGCCTCCACCTCCTCCTCCGCCGCCGCCGCCTCCATCTCGAGCCGCCCCGCAGATATCCCTTAAGGGCGATGCCCGTATGGTGCATTTATTAGGTGTGGACTATGAGGATGCCAGCGCGACGGCCAGTGATGCTGAAGATGGTGATCTTAATATAACCGTCACAGGGTCGGTTGATCCGCTAAATCTGGGCTCTTATGAGATCATCTATACAGCGCAAGACAGTGACGGGAATGTCACCGAAAAATCACGCCACATCGAGGTTGTGATAGAGAGATTATATGATTTTTATACCAATTATTATGATCGCGAGGCCTTGCACTCCAATTATAGGGAGATACTGGAATCCTATCACAACACATATGAAGACATTATCAATAATGATTATGCCACCGCCCGCGAGCGCCAATCGAAATTCAAGGAAAAATATGCGTTTGGCGGTACTAATTATGATTACTGGCGGGGTCTTCGCAAGCCCCCTCGTACCGTAGGAAATTTAGGAGACCCAGTTGCCTATTACGGCTATCGGATGCTGGACGATATTATTGAGGCCGGGCCGCAAATGGAATTGGATGCGCTGCAATTCACGATCATTGTTGTGCCGTGCGCTCATGTGGAGTTTCCGATCGGTCCCTCCCCTGATCCTGAGACAGAGATCAGATATCGCGAAATTGCTCCTGAAATTCTGGAAAATGATGGTCAAGTGTTCCGTACGGCTACGGATATGCTGAGCCGATGGCTTTCAGCAATTACAGGGGGATTAACATTAAAAACCAAAATTTATGAATATGACAAATGTATTGATGTAGATTTCAATGATGCAGGAGGTGTATTTTACTCTGGCCCCAGAGATCGCTTGCAGGTTCTTCGGGAAATGCCAGCTTGGCTTGAAGATGAAACCGATATGTGGTTGATTATTTATCCAAGCGGTGTTCCGGAAATTGGCGAAATTGAAGACCAATACAGGGAAACCTTCATAACCGGTGGCATGGGCACTTGGAGCATGGGACAACCTCTGTTTACCGGAGATGATGCTGGCATGGTTTATGCTGGGCGCAATGTCGAAAAACCCATGCCTGAACTGGAATTGACAACATATTTTCCCCAATTGATGCAGCATGAATTTATGCATTATATTTATGGGACTTGGCCTGAATTTGGTTTGGAAAATTTAGCGCATCAATGGTTTGACCCGAAAAATTGGCCCGAGGACTTTGAGCCGGGCAATGAGCCAGATTATTATATCGAATCAATTCGCAAACGCTTATCGACAGCAACCCCCTCATTATATGATGGCTTACGAGGGAAGAAAACGATGAGGCCTGGGGAATATACGCCTGCGAAACTTGAGGGTCGGTATCAGAAAAATCCTGTTCGCAACCGCTCTGATATTGTCTATATTCGTCCGCCCCGTGGGATTGAAGAGGGCTATGTGCGTTGGACAGATTCGCGCAGTGCAAGCTTCGATTTGGAAGTAAGAGATCAAAAGCTCTTTATGAATAATAGCTTCTACTTAGAAGATCAGATTTTTGTCGAGGGCCGTCTATCTAATACAGATGAAAATCAAGTTAAAACAATCTGGTTTCTAAGAAATGAATTTAATCGTGTAGATGAACAAGCCGTGACAATCACATCAGATATGTTGGCTGGAGAATACCGATTATATCGCGATAATGAAATTGATAGAGAAATAAGCCTGCGCGTAGATGAAGCTGGGTTTTTCTGGACGCAAACTGGCCGAACCGCAAAACCCATTATATCCGAAGGGATGCGATATTTCAAAGATGATATAGAGCTCATTATTGAAACCGCCGATGATCTGGAGGGCCAGCCCTTTGTGACAAGCATTTGGTATGGTAGAACGGCCTATCATAAGGTACGCAAGGACCCCTATCCTTTAGAGGTCACGCCTGACATGCTTACAGGGTTTTATGTCCGTAAAGAACGACAACGAGACCTGAATGATATTGAAATACATTTTCCGGAAGATGACCAGGAGGGGCTCCTCAGATGGCAATTTGTTACAGAAAGCCAACGGGATGATAATTGGAGAATTTTCAAAGCGGATGGACGGTATTTTTATACGGACAATTACTCTGATCGTGGTGAAGAGCTTATTCTGAACCTTGCCGAAGATGAAACAGGCCAGACTTATGTAAAGAGTTTCCAGCATCGTGGAGATACATATTTGCGAACCGAAAAGGCCGACCCCGTCGAAGCGGCCGGTAAATCCTCAGTTTCCAAAATCATGGTTTCTTCCGGGCACAGCGCGCAATGCTCTAAAAGCGAGTTACACCCAGCCCATGGCGCGGGCAAGATAGACTAGGCCGATAAGGGTAATGAGCCCGCGCACCCATTTTTGAAAATTTGCATCACTCATCCGCACAAGGATTTGCTTGCCGCACCATGTTCCCATCATGGCCAGCGCGGCGGCAAGCCCTAGGAACCAGACAGGGGGAAGATCAGCACTGAAGCCGGGCTCTGTCTGCATTTGCATCCCCCAGAAGAGCGGCCCGGCCCAGAAACAGATTTTGATACTATGAGAGATCGCTTGGGTCGCGGATTTAGTGGCCACAATCGCCTGTCGTGTCATATCCGTATTGACAAAAAATATATCCAGAAGCGGCCCGGCCACACCGCCCAGCGTATTCATGGCCTGAATAATGAATCCCGCCCCAATGGCCTGACCGGGCGCGCGAATATCCAGATGGAACCAGGATTTGGGTATCCAGACAATAACAGGCAAGCTGGCAAGGATAAAATAGATCGCGGGTTTATCAGGCCGCCAGGCGATCGCAAACAGTAGGAGTATGCCCCCTGCCGCACCGATCAGATAGCGCCCAAAAACCGACCAGTGAATATAGTCAGACAAAAGATAGGCTCGCCAGCCATTGGCCGTCATCATAATCACCCCATGCGTGATCATGGCCGAGGGGACGCTGATTAAAGCGACCAGAACCCCCATCAGGATCATACCGCCCGCCATGCCGAAAATGCCTGACAGAACAGCGCAGGCAAAGGTGGTTATAAGTATAAGGACAGCAAGCATGGAAGACATGTTTAAGAGTATTCACGATTCTAGGACCATGAACATCTATGCCGAAATCACCCGTCAAGGCTCCCTGCGCTCACACAAATCGATTGACCGAAATGGGCTTTATTTATTCTGGATTTATTCCGGGCAAGGCGTATAAATTTGAAAAGACCTGTCCATACTTTCACAGACGGATATGACCCATGCCCGAGCCGAAGCTCACACTCCTGCCCTTTTGCGATGAGCTGGCCCATGATTTTTATGCCATCAATGCGGAATGGATCACTCAAATGTATGCTTTGGAGGATCATGACCGCTATGTGCTGGAAAATCCGCAAGCCACGATTATAGACAAGGGCGGGGTGATCTTATTTGTGAAGTCCCGTCAATTGGGGATTATCGGGACCTGCGCGCTGAAACCAGACGCAACAGGCTGGATTGAACTGACCAAAATGGGCGTTTTAAACGCCGCCCGGGGCCAGAAAGCGGGAGAATTTCTTCTACGTGCCGCGATTGATCATGCGCATAAAAGCGGATGGGCCGAGAGGCTCTACCTTCTGACCAATCGCAAAAGCCAGGCGGCCATTCATCTCTATAGGAAAAATGGTTTTGTTGAGGATGGCGAGATCATGGACAGGTTTGGGCCGCAATATCACCGCTGTGATGTCGCCATGCG
>JARFRJ010000259.1 GCA_029287305.1 Hyphomonas sp.
CGCTGAAGACAAGAGTTTTTTCAGCCATGGAGGGCTCGACTATATCGGTATTTTACGCGGCGCGATCAATTCTGCGCGCTATAAAATAACCGGCTCTGGTAGCTTGCAGGGCGGATCAACCATCACCCAGCAAGTCGCGAAAAATATGCTTTTAACACGCGATCAGACATTGGTACGAAAAATCAAAGAAGCCCTGATTTCCTGGCGGATGGAGGAAACCTTCACCAAAGAAGAAATTCTCGAGCTCTATCTGAATGAGATTTATCTGGGCGGTCGCTCCTATGGTGTGGGCTCTGCCGCGCTGAGATATTTTGATAAATCCCTGCTGGAATTAAACTTGGCTGAGGCAGCAACTTTGGCCTCCCTTGCCAAGGCACCTGGGCGCGTAAACCCCTATAAACGCCAAGACCGACTAATCTCACGGCGCGGTTATGTGCTCGCTCGCATGGTTGACGATGGCTATATCACGGCTGAAGAAGCCGATACGGCCCGCGCCATGCCTTTACAGACTGCCAGCCGATTGCGCGGCCCTGTCTATGCAGCGGCGGCCTATTTTGTCGAAGAGATCCGCCGTCAATTGGTTGAGGACTATGGTGAAGAAGCGCTTTATGGCGGGGGGCTCTCCATTCGTTCAACGCTCGACGCCGACTTACAAATTCAGGCGCAAGAGGCTTTGCAAAGCGGCCTTGAGACCTATGATCGACGCTATGCCTATCGGGGCCCCCTGACCCGTCTCGATTTATCGGCAAGTAAGAGCGACTTGACGGAACAATTAATAGAGCTGAAATTACCTGGCGGTTCCGGCAATTGGGAAGCGGCCCTGATAACAGATATTATCGAGGGGGGCACGGCGCGCCTATTGCTCAGTGATGGTAATGGAATTGACCTGCTTGAGGCTGATTTCAAATGGGCTGAAGAGACCTATAAGCGCGACGATGAGAGTGTCGGCTTAAAACCGGGCGATGTAATTCTGGCCGAGTTTTCCCGGCAACTGTTCAAACCTGAAGAGGTCACCTCCCCAACCTTGCAGGAAGGTACAAGTCAGGACGCCCAAGAAGCTTTTGCCCCTATACCTGTAACAGCCCTGCCTGTTGGCGAGGCAAGTTTACGCCAAGTGCCGCAAGTAGACGGGGCCTTGATCGCCCTTGATCCGCATACAGGCCGGGTATTGGCCATGGCTGGGGGCTATTCATTCTGGAAATCCCAGTTCAATCGCGCCACTCAGGCCAAGCGCCAATCCGGCTCAAGCTTTAAGCCCTTTGTCTATGCTGCGGCGCTGGAAAATGG
>JARFRJ010000306.1 GCA_029287305.1 Hyphomonas sp.
GTGCAGGGTTGGGCAGAGACCACCAATATGCCTGCCATAGAGCTTGCCAAGGCTTTTGAAGGGTGCGGGGTCGCCTCCCTTATTGTGACAGATATTGATCGCGATGGGCTCAAAACCGGGGTAAACCTTGCCTTTACACAGGCACATGCTGGCGCGGTCTCGATCCCGGTGATTGCTTCCGGTGGGGTTAAATCGGTTGAAGATATCCGTCAATTACGCCGAATATCCAGGGCGCATCCCATTGCTGGCGCAATTTTGGGCCGGGCCCTTTATGATGGGGATATTGACCCAGACCAGGCCTTACGCGCGGCCACAGAGGCGCTTTAGGGGTAAAAAGTAAATAGACCCTACGGCCTAGGGCATGTCCGAGCTAAAATATTCTAGACTTCAAAACCCCTATAAGGTGGGCGCAGGACAGGATAAAGTCGCAAAGTCCATGCCCGTCGGGGTCTGGAAAAGGCGCAAGTCAAATTCTGGGACAACCGCTAGAAGATGGTCAAAAATATCGGCCTGTATCGCCTCATATTCTGCCCAGAGCGTTGTCTTGGTAAAGACATAAATCTCAATTGGGACGCCATGCTCGGTTGGCTTGAGCTGGCGCACAAGAAAAGTGAAATCATCACGGATCATCGGATGCGCGCGCAAATAGGCCTCAACATAGGCTCTGAAGGTTCCAATATTGGTCAGTTTGCGCCCATTGATACGGTCCGACACATCAATCCCCAAAGCCTGATTATGCTCGGATATTTCCGCATTCTTTCGGGAAATATATTCTGAGATATATTGAATTTTACTAAACCGTTCCAATTGTGCAGCATCACAAAACACGATCGAATTGAGGTCGATATAGAGGGCACGTTTTATACGTCGTCCACCTGCTTCCTGCATACCGCGCCAGTTTTTGAAACTGTCATTGATCAATGCCTGCGTCGGTATTGTCGTTATGGTCTTGTCAAAATTACGGATTTTGACCGTCGTCAGGCCGATCTCCATAATATCCCCGTCGACATTATATTTGGGTATTTCAACCCAATCCCCAACCGCAACCATTTTATTGGCAGACAATTGCAGACCCGCAACAAAGCCTAAAATAGGGTCTTTAAAGACGAACATCAAAACCGCTGTTAGCGCCCCAAGCCCGGTCAGAAAAGTAATTGGAGACTTACCAAGGATCAGCGATAGAAGCGCAATGGCACAGAAGAAATAGAGTAAAATCTTGGCGATCTGCACAAAACTTGTAATCGGTACGCGCCGCGATATGGGGTAGGTACGATAAAGCGCGCGGCCCGCATTAATCAAAGCATCGATCAAAAGCGTGATAATAAGGGTCAGATAAATCAGACACAGGGTTGTAACGATACTCTGCCAGGCTTCATAATCGGCGAAAATTTTCGGAGCCAGCGTATAAAGAACCAAGGCAGGCGCAAGACGCGACAAGCGTGCAAAAACTTTCTGCTCAATGAGAATATCATCCCGGCTGGAGGAAGATTTACTGATCATCCGAGCAATATTGCGCAGTAAAATATACCGCAAAATAAAGAAAGATAAAACACTCAGCAAGATAATGCCGAGGCCCGCAAGGCCCAGTTTCACATAGACCGCCATTTCCGCAGAAATGCCCAGTGACAGGATTAACTCGTCCAGAGCTTGCGCCACAATGTTCCTCCATAGGCTTAAACAATCAAAAGCCTTTTGAACCAGGCTGTTATAAATGACAAATGCTTTACTGCTCTTTGGCAGAATTAAAGCTTTTCAATCCATATTTTATGATCTGAATAAATGTTTAGACTTGACCAGATTGCTGAAAACGGCGATTAAATTTTTCTATGAGTTTAGGGCTATATATGTAAAATATAGTGTGAATCAATTTTAGTGAGTAAAAAATAAGCTTTCATGCGTTTGAATCGAGAACATATTGCTCTTGGAGTTATGCCTTTGTCGGCCTCACTCTATCTATTGCTTTTATGGGGCGTTTTGCCCGGCCGGGAGATGGGGCTAGATTTCTATATCACTTTATTCACCAAGGTGACTATTCCCAGTTATATATCCTGCTTTGCCGTCGGATTGCCAATCCTAGGCTTGCTCAGAAGGCTTAAGATTCTGAACATTGCAACAATACTCGGTATCGGAGTTTTCGGAGGCATGCTGGTCCTTGTCCTGTATGTCTATATTATCGCGCCCATAATCGGTATGACTTTCGAAACCAATATCAGTATATATACTGGCTTATCCTGGGGCGCTCAGTTTGGGGCTTTAACCGCCCTTACATTCGGTATCATTGCGGATATTCCGATCCTAGGTAATGCGGATCGGAGCACATGAGACAGGCCTGAAAAGCCAATCTCTGTAGCGGTTTTTGATATAATCTTCCCCGCTTTAAAGCGCGCGCGATCGTTTTGAAATCGCCTTAACGCTTCAACCTATTATTATTGTGCGCTTGGACGGAAAGCTTCATCAACCAGCGGGGCGACCAGCGGGACGACCAGCGGGACGACCAGTAGGTCAGGCAGCAAACCGCGGACACCTCGTAGGCGAGCGCTTTAAAAAAACCAGAGCCGTTGAGAGCTCCCTTAAATCGTTTCATCATTTGACCCATCCACACTTGACCCATGCACACTTCACGACTGTACATTTGGCCTAGGCGCACTTTGCCTAAATAGGGGTCAACACCTTCAAGGGGCACATAAAAAGCAGCCGTGATCAGAGTGTTTTCAAGTCAAATTGACGGCTCTCATCGACTTGGAAAGTCTCTAATAGACGCGCTGTTTCGGCTCAATATAACCAATTTCATTGGATAAGGTGTAATCA
>JARFRJ010000327.1 GCA_029287305.1 Hyphomonas sp.
TGTGTATAAGAGACAGATGCAAGATTGCAAGGATTAGTTGATCCGAGTTTGTAGCGTCCGCGCAAGGGGGACCACCCTCATGACAAGACAAAGTTAAAAATAGAGTTTTAAAAAATTCTAATTTAAGGCTATACACGCTGAAGCTGCTTTCGCGTGGTAAAAATCAGGGGCCATAGCTCAGTTGGTAGAGCGCTTGCATGGCATGCAAGAGGTCGTCGGTTCGATTCCGTCTGGCTCCACCACTTCCCAAAACAATCTTGCGGATACGCTCTAAGTCATATCTTCATAAGGCGTTGAATCCTGTGCAAGGCTTCATTCTGGCGCTCTGTCATTTCCAGTCCTGTACGTTCAAAAGTGCCTTCGATAACTTCCATTAAAGCTTTAGCCGATTGTGTTCCGTCAATTTTATAAAGCCGTCTGGACATGCGCGAAATTGCGATGTCTTCATGCGGGCATTGATTTGATAACCAGCGCGCTAGGACCAGCATTTCATCGACATCTTCCTTGGGATAGCCAAGACTGTGTTCAGCGACGTCGATGAGGGCATCCAATGTGTCTTGCGTCGCGCGCGCATCAAGCTCAAAAAAGCTGGCGGCAATCGTCATGATGGCTACAGCCGGCTCATCCACACTTTCCATAGGGTGGCGATTGGCTTTGCGGCGAAAGTTAAATCGATGTGCTGCGCCTCGCACATCTTTTGCCATATCGATCAGATCATGGGCAGCATGTGTCGCGTTTTGCGCCCGATAGAGCCAAAATAGGCCGCCGCCTATAAGTGTCGCAAGTAAGGCCAGTATATGCATGATGAATGTCTCAAATTATTCTACCTAAGGCAGATCTTAAATTTATGAACACATGCCATAGTATTACCTGTCCGGCAATCCGTTTTACTGCGTTCAAATAAAACAGATTTTCGGTTTAACACTGTGTATCCGCGTAAATATTTTGCGAAAGCGATCCTTTGCCTACCCCCTTTGATAGCCATAATCCTCAGCTTTTATGGTGGAGCGATGAAAGTCGAGGCGCGCCGCATAATCCATTGGATTATGGGGTTTGACAAGGGCGTCTTTGGGGGTGTCATACCAGTCAACAAGGCGGGTCAGGAAAAAGCGCAGCGCTGCCCCGCGCATCAGCAAAGGCAGAGCCTTGCGCTCCCCATTGCTTAAAACGCGCAAGGCTTGATAGCCCTTCAAAAGGGCCGCGCCCTTGGAGTAATTATATTCTGAGGGTGTATCAAAGGCCCAAGCATTCAGGCAGATCGCCAGATCATAGGTAAGATAGTCGGTGCAAGCGAAATAGAAATCGAATGCGCCTGTAAAGGTTTCGCCGATGAAGAATGTATTATCCGGAAACAGATCGGCATGAATGGCCCCGCATTGGAGCGTTTCACCTTGTGGCCAGTGAGCCTCGATCAGGGCCATATCCGCTTCAATCCGTGCAGCAAGGCCCGTCTGAAGCGCTTCGGCCTGATTGGCCCGGCCCTGCCAGAGGGCCTTCCAGCCTTCCGGCCCGAAAGCATTGGGTTTTTCTTCTGTAAAATCGGCAAGCGCCAGATGCATCCGCGCGAGCGCTTCGCCAAAACTTCGGCATTGTTGCAGGCTTGGCCGACGCGGCGATAAGCCTTGGAGAAACTCGACAAGCACGGCTGGCTTATCGTTCAACGTGCGCAAGGCTTTACCATCGCGGGCCGGAATGGCGCGGGCGCAGGGAAAACCGCTTTTCGCCAGATGCTCCGTCAGCGCAAGAAACCAGGGTAAATCTTCCGCCTTGGTGCGCTTTTCAAAGAGGGTCAGAATAAAGCGGGCTTTTTCTGTCTCGAGATAGAAATTGGAGTTTTCAACCCCCTCTGCAATGCCTTTGAACACGCGCGCAGGCCCGACATCATAGGCGGCAAGATAATCGGCCAGATCCTGATCTGATATATGAGTATAGACCGCCATCGTTTTTAAACGCTCGCTTTTGCCTCAGTCGGCGACCAGAGATCATCCTTCATGGTCCGCCGTAATAATAGGAAGTGCAGCGCTGCCCATAATAGAAATAGAATGCCGATGGAAACGCCCCAGCGGACCCCTGTCTTACGGGCCGGCGCGCAATAGGTCGCGTTTTGAAGGCTCATCGTCTGAAGCTCACTCGCGCTGATATCCCCGCCGCGATTATCGGCGGCGGCTTTGAGCGCGCGCTCTATCGGGCCACAGTCTGAGGCCGTCAGCGGCGCGTCCAACTGGCGCAATTGCCAGGCTGTGCCTTGATCCGATATCCAGCCAATCACAGGCGGGCCGGCGCCATAGCCGATGAGATTGACGACAAATAGCATCAGGGCGGCGGCGGTGGCCCGCATGCGCGGCGGGGCCAGCTTTTGGGTCACCGAAAACATCGGGGCGAGATAGGAATAACGCAGCACAGCCGAGATGGCGAGCGCCGGAACGGCGAGGGTAATGGCCAGTGTTCCGGTTGAAAAGCTCAGCGTATTATATCCAAATAGAGCGAACGGGACACAGACGGACAGGCCAATAGCGGGCAGCCAACTGTCTGAATTGGGATGGCGGGCCCGCACCCGGTCGGCGACAATGCCAGAGCCAAATGTCCCGACACCGGCGGCAAGACCAAGGACGCCGCCAAAAATCAGCGCTGCCGTCATCAAATCGAGGCCATGCGCCCTGATCCAGAAAGAGGGAACAAATTGGCCAATTCCATAGCCGGTAAAGCTGGCAATCGCCCCGCCGAGGGAGACATGCCAGAAGCTGCGCTTACGGGCCAGAACGCCAAAAGCTTCAAAAATCCCCGGCTTGTCTTTTGCCGCAAGCCTTGCAGCGCCGCCCGGGTCGGAATAGCCGCGCGGCGGTTCTTTCACGGTCAGCTTGAAAATGATTGCGCCAAAAATGCCTGGCAAGCCCATAAAAATAAAGGCGTCGCGCCAATTGAGCCCACCTTGGGTCGCGATCCAAGCTCCCCCGAGGGCGGCGAGCATTGTGCCGACCGGAATGCCAAGCGCGAATATGCCTAGCGCGCTTGTGCGGCTTTCGGGGGGAAAATAGTCTGAAATAAGCGAATGGGAGGGCGGCGAGCAACCCGCCTCGCCTATGCCCACACCCATGCGCGCAAAAAAGAATTGCCAGCTGGTTTGCGCCATGCCGCAAGCAACCGTCATTGCCGACCAGGCCGCCATCGCCCCGGAAATGATCCAAGTGCGGCTGCGCCGTTCAGCCAACATGGCGAATGGAATGCCCAGAAATGTATAGAGGAAGGCAAAGGCCGGGCCTGACAGAACGCCCATCATTGTGTCTGACAGACCAAAGGCTGTCTCTTATACACATCTGACGCTGCCGACGATCCAACTCTAGTG
>JARFRJ010000351.1 GCA_029287305.1 Hyphomonas sp.
GATGAGCTTTAATCCGGAGGTTATTGCGGCCTGTCCAAAATCCCTTATGCGCGGACTTGTTATTGAAAAGATCGAGAAATCGGATAGAGACGCTTTTCATAACGCCTTGCAAAGCGCGCTTGATCTGGATGTTGATTTTCTTGCCGTTTGGAAACAGGATTTGGCCGTCGCTGCCCCTTTTGCAACCTCCCATCACTTGGACCTTATTACCTGGACGATAAAGTCTCCTGAAGAAAGCCGATCAGCGTCACACTATGCAGATGCGCAAATCTTTGAAGGCCTTGACCCAGAGGAATTGACCCGCCGACCTCAATAATTAGCGCGTCCTGTCAGAGAGTTATCCCTCTGACAGGACAGCCTTTAAGCACGCTCTCTTATCGCAGAACTACGCGCTCTATGATCAGGTCATAGGGGCCGTTTACACTGGCCCAACGCTCGCGCAGATAAGCCTCCAGCACATCCAGATCACCATGGGCGTTGCCAGAATTGGCATAGACCATTCGGATAGTATTGTGTTGGCCAACCAGGTGCGTAATAACTTCTTCCAGATCAGCGCGCAGATATTCTGCCACTTGTCCTTGCTCAAAAGCGCTTGTCGTTACGCGCACTTCGACAATAGAGGCCTTGGTCACAGCAAAATTGAGCTGGGTAAGTTTGCCTTTGGTCAGACGGATGACGCGTGGATTTTCAGTAAACACCTCAAACCCCCTTGGCAGGCTGCGAGGGTCAAGTTTAAGGATAAAATTGGACCCAATCCCGGCTTTTGGCGTGTCCGCACAAGGGATATTATAGCGTCCATATTCATCTGTCGTGATGATCAGGCCTTTGGCTGTGACCAGACGAATGCCAGCCAAGCCGTTTTCACCTTCATCCTGCAAGCCATCACGGTTTTCATCTTCAAAGACTTTGCCGATAATTTCAGCGCAGTCAAAGACTTCCCCTGCGCTCACCCGGATAGTAGCCTGACCCTGATTGGATAGGGTGATGCCGCCATCCCCATTATCTGCATAGGCTATATTGGTATAGCTTCCGCCTGAGGCTACTCCTGATCCAGCAATCATCGCTAGGATCAATTCGCGTGTTGTACCCGCTGGGATAAGCAAATTTTGCCACTCCAGACGACGCCCTGAGATGATGGGTTCAATCGCCACATCATCAAGGCGTGCGGAGCCCTCTACATAGCTAAAGCCTGCAGGGAAAATATCCACAATATCAATCCCTGTCAAATCCTGGGCTCGGTCATTGCTGACAATGATTGTGTAAAGCGCGATCCCGCCTACACTGATATCTGTGGTTCTGGATGTTTTGGTGACTTGCAGGGGTTGCGCGCTCGCACCCAAATCAATTGGCAGGTGATTATTGATGATATCCGGGTCCCCTAAACCGATCAGGAAACGCGTATAGAATGGGGCTGTTATCCCTAAAGCAGGCGCTTGCTCACTCTCATAGACCTCGCACCGAATACCGGGCAGGGTATCAATCGTACAGACATCCGCATTGAGGGCAGAGGTTTCAGGGGCAAACCCGTAAATCCCGGTCAAGCCATCTTCCAATGTCACCCCGATCGTGTATTCCGCTTCAGCCACGGGGCAAGCCGCGTCAGCGCCGGGCACAATGTCAAATCCATAATAGCCTGACGATCCTGTGACTTGATTCTGCTGGCTTGCATCGACCAGACAGACGGTCGGTAAAGGCAGACCATTTGCGCCATACATTGTCACCGTCATGCCTGATATCGGTTCGCGTGTGACACTATCATAGAGCACCCCGGCTGGATCGACAGGCAGGTTCAAATCTGCATTATTCATGCCGGGCGTAATAGATAGATTATCATACACCCCAACAACAACGCCGGTTTCGGGGTCTCGGAACAGGATCATATATTCTTCGTCAGGGGTGATATTTTCAATCCGGTAAACACCCTGTGCATCGGTTACAGCTGTCGCAACCGTTTCGCCGTCTTTAATCACTTCAAGTGCATAACGTGGCAGAGTGCGCTCGCGCGGGCCGGGCTCCTCATCGCCATCACTGTCGATAAAGACGATGCCGGAAATGGTAGACAATTGCGATATTGCAAGGACAGTCTCAACGATCTGGCAATTATCAGGATTAAGGGCTTCACAAATTTCATAAGACGCTGTGTAGGTCCCATCCGGGGCATCTGCGGGTATGCTCAATCTACCTTCTGGAGTGAGGGTGAGCCCAGACAGACCGCCTGTATCTACAAGGCGTAGAATGACATCACCTGGCTGGACAGCGGCTCCATTCAGACTGTCATTATCCAGTACAGATGGGGTCAAGGCCGGCCTGTTATCTGTTGGTGTGATATCCTCAAATCGATCAGCGGCGGCTATAATCGACGCCGATTCGACGGTCAGGTCCTCTCTAACAGAAACACAATTGGTCGGGTTTGCGCGTTCGCACACAGTATACGCGACCGTGTATGTGCCAGCAGGCGTATTTGCTGTCAGGGTGATAATACCTGTGTTGGGATCAAGGCTCAAAACCGGATCAATTGCATCTATTGTCAGCTCGACATCTTGCGGAGCTAAAGGCACCCCGCCAAGCATGTCATCTGTAAACACAGACTGTGTCGTGCCCCCTTCAGAACCGTTGAAGGGTTCAAACTCTGTCGGGATAGCGCGCAATTCTGGCGCTGTGACAGTGATCTCAACTGAGGCAGTCTCACAATTATAGGATAAGGCTGTCTCGCAGACCTGATAGGACAGCGTGTAGATATCTGTTGTAACAGACGCCTCTACATTAACCTCACCTGTTGCCGTATCAAGCGTGATCCCAGTAGGCCATGTTCCGCTTTCGGACAGAATAATACGTCCATCGCTCAAAGAAACTGGGGCACCATCAAAGGTATCATTGGCTGTCACATTGGCAACAGCTATCGAGGGTTCACCGGATACAGTTGAACCTGTATCCGAGGTCAAACCAATCACCGCTCTTGTTTCAACCGTAATGGTCTCGGAGATATCATCCCCGCCTGTGGTCGGGTCGGTCTCATTGGCGGTTGCTGGGCCGGGCAGCGTATTGGTGATTGTGGTGCCGGACTGACCGGCATCGATTGTGCCTTCTAGGGTCAGCGTGGCACTG
>JARFRJ010000367.1 GCA_029287305.1 Hyphomonas sp.
GCATTTGGCAAGCTGGATAGAAAATTATGCGCTGCATTGGCCGCCAGAAGGCCTTCCTGACCGGCCAGACGTAAGGCATGGCCTGGTCGACCCTCAGCAAGATCAAGAATATGGGTCTCTTCTCCACGCTTAGGCGCACACATATCCAGAACCTCTTGTGTTTCTTGTTTGGAAAGCGGGCTCAGTTGCAAACGCCGACACCGTGACCGGATCGTTGGCAAAAGGGCTTCCTTGCGGTGATAGATAAGCAAAAGCAGGCAGCGCCCGGGGGGTTCTTCAAGCAATTTCAAAAGCGCATTGGCGCCGGAGGTATTCAGTTCATCGACCGAATCAATAATCGCCACGCGCCAGCCATTCATGCCAGACTTTAACGCAAAAAATCGGCTTAACTCTCTGATCGCCTCGACAGGAATATCCTGTTTTTTTCGTCCCTTCTCATCCACCATGCGATGAATATAGCGATAATCAGGATGTGCCCCCGCCTTCATCTTCTGAATAATCGGATCACTCTGAAGCGAAGCGAGTGTCCCGCTCGAACAGTCCGCGCCCAGAATATAGGCGGCCATACGGTGGGCAAGACTGGATTTTCCGATACCAGAGGGCCCCTCCAAAAGCCAGGCATGGGGCAAACGCCCCAGCTCAACGGCATGCAGGAAGGCACCCTCTGCCTGCTGATACCCGATCAGCGGCCAGACCTCAGGGCGCTCATCCATCCCCGTGCCCCCCTCTTTCCAAGCCGAGTGTCAGAATAATGTCCCAAGCTTGCTCAATAAGCATATCCGGCGGCAAGAGTGCGTCCAGTATTTTATATCTATCTGCATCTGTTTTGGCGAGTTTCAGGAAAGCCTGACGGACATTTTCATGAAACTGCAAAGGCTTATCTTCAAAGACATCCCCGGGGCCCTGGCGTAGGTCACGCCGTTGCAGGAGTTTATCGACAGGCGCATCAAGAATAAAGGTAATATCGGGCTGTGTGGCCCCCAATATATGGGTTTCCAGCCCTTTTAACCAGTTCAGATCAACACCCTTCTGCAAGCTTTGATAGACAAGGGTTGAGTCTGAAAATCGGTCAGAGATGACCCATTTTCCCGCTTTCAAAGCGGGTCTGATTTTCTTTTCCAAATGGTCGGCGCGGGCCGCATTCATCAATAAGGCAAGGCTGAGAGCATTCCAGCGCTCATTGTCTGGCGGGGTTAGCATTAAGCTGCGTAAAGCTTCTGCTAAAGGTGTCCCCCCGGGTTCACGTGTGCACACGGCCACCCTGCCCTGCGTCTCTGCCTGCGCCATTAAGCCTTTGATCAAGGTGGATTTCCCGCTACCTTCCCCGCCCTCCAGCGTAATGAATATGCCTCTCATATAGGCGGCCCCTGTAAATAGGCTTGAGACGCGATAAGGGGGAGCGCGGCTGTCTCTTATACACATCTGACGCTGCCGACGATCCAACTCTAGTGTTGTGGGCGGGGGGGGGCGGGGGGGTGGGGGGGGGGGGGGGGG
>JARFRJ010000368.1 GCA_029287305.1 Hyphomonas sp.
CGTCTCGTGGGCTCGGAGATGTGTATAAGAGACAGGTTCACGTGTGCGCACGGCCCCCCTGCCCTGCATTTCTGCTTGCACGATTAAGCCTTTGATCAAGGTAGATTTGCCGCTGCCCTCCCCGCCCTCCAACGTAATCAATAAACCCCTCATATAGGCCACCCCTGTAAACAGGCTTGAGACGCGATAAGGGGGAGCGCGGTGTCCAATGGATTAAGGAATTGTGACAATAAACCCGTCTCCATAGCCATTTTGCGCCATCTGAGTTCGCCAAGCCTGCGCCCCTCCACGCGCTTCAAACAGGGGGCTCATAACGCGGAAATATTGTTTTCCCCGTATCACAACAGTCATAATATCCACATTTAGTCGGGCCGGAAATGTCGCCTGTAATTGCCGGGCATTGGCAATTTCTGCAAACGACCCCATCTGGACACGATATCCCGTCTGGCTTGGCCCTATTGGCTCTACTGTGGAGGCAGGTTCACGCTCAAGGTCAGAGGCTTCCCCCTCTCGGATCGGCGGCGCGCTTGAGGTATTTGCCGCCTGTATGGGAGGAGCAGGGCGCCCCTCCTCTGCTTGCGCGGTCGTTTTGTCCAAAGGGGCAGGCCCCAAATAGTCAATCCCTACCCTATGGGCGTCTCCCGATGAAAAGCCCAGCAATTGGGCGGCGCGACTGGAAATTTCAACATTTGTGTCTTTTGAATAGACAGAGCGATCATTTATTCGCACAACCACTTGCACGCCCGTTTCAGGGTTTGTCAGCCGCACAAAGCTTGGCAAGGGCAACGTCGGATGCGCGCCCATCAGGCCGGAGAGGTCTATACGTTCGCCATTTATCGTCAAACGACCCTGCAAAGACGGATCGATTAAACGGGCACTCCTTATATTTGACCCCTGCCCTATAGCCTGGTCATGACCCAGTATTTCAACACCTGGAATCAAGCGTGACCCTGTGTGTGTCCTGGTCGTAAAACGGGATTGAACATCTATAAAGCGGGCCTTTTGTCGGGGTATATCGCCTCTGTGCAAAGTCGAATACGCCCTATCGGCTTTGTCCAAGGGGGTGCCCGTCAAACTGAGCAGGTTAAGGGTATAATAGCGTACAAAGGATGGGTCAGCGACCGGCAGACGATACGCTC
>JARFRJ010000401.1 GCA_029287305.1 Hyphomonas sp.
GCAAAGCGCGGTGCATCATCATCAGAGCAGGCAATATCGATCTGTATTTTTGGCAAAAGGCGAACTTCATATTCTGCGCCGCGATAAACCTCTGTCTTACCTTGCTGGCGCCCATAGCCGCGCACTTCAGAGACGGTCAACCCGCCAGCTCCTGCGGCGGTCAAAGCATCAATGACCGCATCGAGGCGGCTTGGCTTAAAGATGGCGGTCAATAATTTCATAGCACTCATCTCGCTTGTTTAAGAATACAATCTGTCAAAATCTACGCTGGCGGTCAATCAAAATCCGGGTCCGGACCTATTTGCCCGTATCGCATGTGGATTATGCCCTCTTTTTGGGCAGTATGTGCCAATCCTTTACGCGTTCCTATGGGCCTTCCGGGCGCGAAACGCATCACCCTATTATGGGGAGCGGCGTGCAGGCGCTTCTTCGCTTCGATCAGGATCACGCCGCCCATAAAACGGGTCAGCCGATCGCCAATCTTTTCCCATCCACCATGCAGGTTTAGCGCAGGGGACCAGCTTATCGGCGGGAAGTGCAGGCTATAGCTCCAGGCTGTCATCTGAAAACGCGCATCTGAAAGCGCATTAATAAGCTGTTGTTTGCTCCAGGGGCGCCCCTGCCCAAAGGGGGTATGTTCGGCATGTGACCAGAGCCCCAGCCGATTGGTCGCTATAATCAGTATACGCCCTTCCGGAGCCATAATTCGCCAGCATTCTTGTAAAAGGCGTTGAGGTGCATAGGCTTCCTCTAGTCCGTGCATGACAATAAGGTGTGAGAAAACAGTGTCACAAAAGGGCAGGCGCTCTTCCTCGCATAAAACCGTATTGATCAGGCCTGGCTGATTGGACCAGGTTAAAGCGCCTTGTGCGCCGGGCATGGCGGCCATGCACATGTCTGCGTCCTGTCCGATCTCTTGCAAAAGCGGTGTGGCAAAACCAAACCCTAGGAGCTGGTCTTTTGCTAAAGGTCCCCAAAGGGCGCGGACGCGATCGGCGAGTGTGCTACTAACCGTTTTACCAAGCCGTGTGGTATAAAAATTTTCTAAAGTGATGACATCCTGGCGCATGCCGTTTCCTTATCGGTTTTCATTGGCTACATAATAGATATCGACTAGAAAGTGACCTGACATGCTTATTATACACCAATTTCCCTGCCTTTCAGATAATTATGGTTTTTTGTTCCATGATCCGGCAAGCGGTGAAACCGCTGCGATTGATACGCCCGATGCGGATGAATATCTCCGGCAGGCGGCCAGCAAGGGCTGGACGATCAGCCATATCTGGAACACGCATTGGCACCCCGATCATGCGGGCGGCAATCTCAAGATCAAATCGGCCACAGGCGCGCATATTACAGGCCCGGCCAATGAAGCCGACAAAATTCCCGGCCTCGACAGGCCCGTCGGCCAAGGGGATACGGTTCAGCTTGGCGATGTCAGTGCGCATATTTTGGATGTTCCCGGCCATACGCTTGGCCATATTGCCTATCATATCCCATCGCAGATGAGTGCTTTTGTCGGCGATGCGGTCTTTGCGCTTGGGTGCGGGCGTATTTTCGAGGGCACACCCGAAATGATGTGGCAAAGCCTAAGCAAGATCAAAGCCTTGCCGGCGGAGACGGTGCTCTATTGTGCGCACGAATATACTGCGGCGAATGCGCGATTTGCCGTGACAATTGAGCCCAACAATGGGGCGCTTCTGGCCTATGCTGATGATATTCAGGCGCGACGTGAAAAGCAGGAATGGACGGTGCCGACCGTGCTTGCCCGGGAATTGGCCTGTAATCCTTTTTTACGCGCCGATGACCCCGGCCTGCAATCTGCTATGGGCTATCCGGGGGATGCGGTGGCGACCTTTGCTAAAATTCGCCAGCTTAAGGACAATTTCTAGTCTTCCCATAATAGATGCCGTAAGCACGGCTTCGATCAGACGGTTTGAAAAGGACATGTAAAACCGGCTTGATCGGTTCTTATCCGCTTGACCCAAGCGGCAGGGGGCTCTAGAGCGTGTCCGAGTTAAAATGTATCAGTTTGGGCAGCGCCTGTCTCTTATACACATCTGACGCTGCCGAC
>JARFRJ010000415.1 GCA_029287305.1 Hyphomonas sp.
CCTCCCGCCCCCCCCGACTCCTACACTAGAGTTGGATCGTCGGCAGCGTCAGATGTGTATAAGAGACAGGGCTTAAAGCGTTTGCAGCGCCATTTGACAATATTAAATATATTGCAACGGGCACCAATCTTGGCTTTGGGGCTGGCGTGAATTTGGGTGTCAAACAGAGCCAAGCCCCGCATTTACTCATCCTCAATCCGGATTGTGTGATCCATCCAGACGCTGTGTGCGCCTTGCAGAATGCAAGCACCAATCGCGCGTCTCCCTGGATGATTGGCGGGCGTCTTATTGACACAAAAGGGCAGACGCAATCCGGTCCGCGCCGCCGCGCCCTGACGCTTGCCCGCGCCGTTTCAACTTTTATCGGTAGGGCTGGCATTAATATGGCGATGGCAAACAACACCGCACCGTCCGAGCCGGAGGCTGTGGATGTCTGTAGCGGGGCGTTTTTTCTTACAGACCGAGCCGGATTTGACCAGCTGAACGGTTTTGATGAACGCTATTTTCTACATGTTGAAGACATTGATTTGTGTAAACGGGCTCTGGATGCAGGCGGGTCTGTGATCCATCAACCTAAAGCGGTTGCTCTGCATTATGGGTCAACCTCCAAAGTGTCTGCGCTGTTTGTAGAGCGCCACAAAGCCGCCGGGTTTGCCCATTATTTTCGCACACATACAAAAGGGCCGCTCGCCCGATTTGGCGTAGAGATAATCATTCCGGCAATATATGCGGCTTTGATGATACGGGCTCTATTTGCCCGCCGCGCCGCGCCGTCAGTGCCGCCTCAATCGCCCCGATAGCGGCCTCGAAGGCCAATAGGGTTGACGAATGGCGTGGTGGATAGTCAGCGACGCCGGCCAAATGACGCAATTCCCAAAACCGTCCCGATGGAGGCATGGCATTCTCTTTCAGCATGGCCTTTAATCCATCACGGGCCGAGTAGACCTCTACCACGCTCGCCCCGACAGCATTTTCGGCCAGAATTGCCGTGGAGGCCTGACC
>JARFRJ010000480.1 GCA_029287305.1 Hyphomonas sp.
GTGGGCTCGGAGATGTGTATAAGAGACAGTATATCCCTCGACCAGATCGAAACGGATCGAAGTTTAAGCTATCAGAAACTCCCCTCTGGAAAAGCGAATTTAGCAGAGTTTCATATCCAAATGGGGCCCCAAACCCGCTCAGCCCGCTTTTGTCTATTGCAAGCTCCGAGGCTAGGTATGCCGGATGCATTGTCTGTGTCTCAGACCCTATCTGATCCAGCGCGTGCAGACCTGTCTGATACTCATCGGGAAATTTTATTGACGGCGCGTCTTGTCCGCCCTTTCGTTGAGACGGGAAAGCTGATTGGCTTAAAAAAAGGGTCGGTCCTGAAACTTGGCCTGACAGGGCTTCCCGAAATTGAGCTCGTATCCGGCGATCAGTCCGGTCAGGATATTGCCAAGGGAACCCTTAAACGTCAGGGTCAGAGGCTCGTTCTGCACATTGATGAAAGCCGTATAGAGAAAGATAGTCTTCCATAGGTGCCAGACTAGCGCGGACACGCTCTGCAGACTGTAGTCTGCACGGTCAGACTTTAATCCGCGAGAGCGGTTCGAAGGTCTGGCCATAGCCGGCCTCTTCAGGAATAAACAAGCCAGAAACCCCGGCATTATTCTTTCCCATTTTGGGTAGGATCGTCATTACGTCGGATGCCTTAAATCGGCTTTCAGCGTCTTCAACAGTTTTCAGGCCGAGAAGTTTTTTGAGATTCATTCGGGTCGGGAAAATAATATTGGCGCGGCTTTCTGCCTCCATTGTCAAGGCCTGTTCGGGGCCGAGCCAGAGGGCCTCGGTGGTTTCACGTCCATCCTGATGGGCCGTTTGTCCTGTCGGCAAAGGGGCGAGATAAAAATGCGTGTCAAAGCGTTTGGGCATAATTTCCGGTGTAATCCAATGGCCGAAATGGATCAGACTGTCGAGGTCCAATGCCAGATTATGCGCTTTGATCAGTGCTAGAAAGGACTGCTCACGCAGATCGACAGCGCGACGGAAGGGATCAAGGCGTGCACATATTTGCGGGCCGACAAGCGCGTTTTCCAGCTCAGGTCCGCCCGCCTTATGACGGGCCAAAATTATTCCCGCCTCTTCATAGGTTTCGCGTATGGCTGCGATCCGCAAAGCGCTTTCCGCGGCTGGAAAGTCGCCTTTGATAAAATCACTCCAGGCGGGATCAAAATCCTCCTCATGAAGCTTTCCGCCCGGAAAAACGAGCGCATTTGAAGCAAATTCAATCTCATGATGACGGCGGACCATCAGGACTTCAAGACTGTCTGTATCGCGCAGCAAAAGCACGGTTGAGGATAATTTTGCCTGGTCTGAAGCGGCCATATAAAGAGGGTCCTATGAGATGTCGTCAGAGGTTTTTTTCAGCTTTTTCACAAGCCGGGCCGCGGCATCCTCCAAGCCGTCTGGTTTTGAGGTGGGCTTAGTTTCAGGCTTATGGTCAGGCTGAGGGGTTAGCTCGGCTGGGGTAGCCTCTTCTGATTGTGAGGGTTTGGGCGCATTTGCCTCTGCCTTGGAGACGGGCGGCTGTGCGTGCGATACATCCTCTAGAACCGGTTTGGGGGTTGTTTTATGGGTATCTTCACCCAGAAAATCCGCCACATTGGCAGCAGAAATGTGTGCCTCTTCATCACGTTTTAATCGACACAGAACGGTTTCAGAACCGATCAGGCTTTGCCCTTTGCTGATCAGCAATCGGGCATCTTCGGCCAAATAGATATCACACCAGCCGCCAAGGCGTCGTTTGGCGATGATGGAGCCTGCCTCAACACTGTCACCCTGTTTTGAGGTAATCTCCAGACGCGGACCAAAGCCGCCTGTGGCGGCGGTATAGCCGATCCGGATACCGAGATTTTCAAAGCAGAAATGCACTTTGGCCAAGCCCTCTTTTTCCGGGTGATGCGCTGTGATCACGCTGGAATCGGCATCTTCGAGAATAATTGAGCATAATTTTCCGCTGATCATGGCATAGAGCGCATTGGTCGAGGCTGGTGAGGAGGCAATGCGTAGACGTAAATATGTGCCGCCGCCAAGGCGTAATTCTGGCGGTGGGCTTGCGGGCATCACGGAGTGCACAATCCCGTCGCAGGGCGCGATAACAAGATTTTCTGTCACAGGCGGGGGTATACGTAATTGTCGGCGTGTGGCGAGCAGTATTATTATAGCGATGACAAGGCTTAAGAAGAATAGGGGTGCCCAGAACTGGCCGAGCACAAGACCGATAAACAGGGTCGCTGCGGCGCCGATCAGACCTTCCACATCGAATCGGCTTTTGGCCCAGACCTGGTCAGAGGACCATTTTGAAGGACGTGGTTCTTGCATATCTACCTCTCAATACCAGACGATATGTGGACTTTTTCAGAGACTTGTCTTTGCCACATTTGAGCATATTCCCCGCCCTGAGCCAAGAGGGCGTTATGCGTGCCGCGCTCGCTAATCTGGCCTTGCTCTAGGACAATGATTTCATCTGCCTTCTGTATGGTTGACAGTCTGTGCGCCACCATCAAGGTTGTGCGCCCTTTGGCGGCTTCTTCCAAAGCTGTTTGTACGGCGAGTTCTGTGGCGCTGTCGAGGGCCGATGTTGCCTCATCCAGAATGAGCACAGCCGGATCGGTTAAAATAACCCGGGCGATCCCGACGCGTTGTTTCTCTCCGCCGGAAAGTTTCACCCCGCGCTCGCCAACCCTTGTCTCCCAGCCATCGGGCAGGCTTTCAATAAAGCTGAGGAGCTGGGCCCGCCGGGCGGCCTCTTTCAGCTCTTCCAGCGTTGCCTCCGGCTTTCCATAGGCAAGATTGGCGCGCAATGTATCATTGAATAATACGACATCTTGGGGGACAAGGCCAAAAGCTTGGCGCAGGCTCGTCTGGCGGACTGTGCGGATGTCCTGACCATCGATTAGAATACGTCCCTTTTCAACATCATAAAACCGAAAGAGCAGCTTTAAAAGCGTGGATTTACCAGCGCCGGAGGTGCCGACAAAGGCTGTGGTTTTGCCGGACGGAATTGTAAAGCTGATATTTTTCAGGCCGACCGCGCGCCCGGAATGGGAAAAGCTGACATGTTCGAATTTGACCTCGCCTTTGGGGCTTGTCAGAGCCTGCGCATCCTTGGCGTCTGCGACCTCGCTTTGCATACCCATCAAGCCATATAGTTTTTCCAGATCAACGGCCCCCTGTTTAATCTCACGCCAAGCCCATCCCAGTATATTAAGCGGGCGATAGAGGTTCAGCATCAACATCATCACCGCGGCCAATGCCCCGATCTGCAAATTACCGGCCCAGATTTGCCAGGCGGTAAATCCCATCATCATAAAAAGGCCCGTATTCATGATGAATTCCTGACCCGCATTCAAAAGCGTAAGGGACCGGGCTGTCTCGACATAGCGTGTATTATAGCTTTGCATAGCGCTGTCATAGCGCGCAATCTCCCGCGCTTCGGAGGCAAAGGCTTTGACCGTTTCAAAATTGGTCAGGCTGTCTATGGCCCGGGCGCGTAATTCGGTATCGGCTTCATTCATCCGGCGTCTTTGAAGCACCCGCCATTCGGTCATGGTGAAAGTAAAGACACCATAAAGCACCACCGTCATCAGAGCGATAACCGCCAGAAAGGGATGATAGGCGGTGGCCAGCAATATGGCCGCAAGGCCTAATTCTACTAGGGTTGGTCCAATATTAAAGGCGATGAAGCGCAAGAGATAATCCACCGCGCTGGCGCCGCGTTCGATAATCCGGTTCAGCGCTCCGGCGCGGCGCGTCTGGTGGAAATTCAGTGAGAGATATTGCGCATGCCCATAGGCATCGACGCAGACAATACGCTGCGCATCCTGACTGACCGGGGTAAAAAACCAGTCCCTGATTTGCGGCAATCCGGCAGATAGGAAACGCCCGCCTGTAAAAATCAGAAGGAAGATCAGCCCGGCGGTTAAAGCGCTGCGCGCGCCCTCACCCTCAGCGAGGCGATCAATCGCTGTGCCCAGATAGACGGGCGCGGCAACAGCGATAATTTTTGCCAGCAAGGTCAAGAGGATAGCTAGGCCCATAACAGGTCGCCAGCGCTTTAGGTCTGGCCGGGCCAGAATTCTCACTATCCGCCAGACAGAAACGGCAATGCCGCCATCGGCGCTTTCTATCTGATCGGGATTTTTGGGGGAGGGGGACTGGGTCATGTCGATAAAATAGGAGGCTTCAGCCAATTGTGCCAGCTTTAAAGCGTTTTTGAGGTATAATGATTTTATTAGTTTGGTGGGCTTGGAAGGCATCCTGTTTTGCCTGTATGACATCTGACAAAAGGGACACAAGCGATCCATGTCTGATATAAAATCCATTTGCGTTTATTGCGGCTCGTCCAATGCGGTGACGCCGGCTTATTTGATCCTTGCCAGAGAGCTTGGTCAGGCTCTTGTCCAGCAAGGTCTTCGGCTGGTCTATGGCGGTGGCGGGGTTGGCTTGATGGGAGCGTGCGCTCAGGCGGCCCATCAGGCGGGCGGCGATGTGCTGGGCATTATTCCGCGCTTCCTGCTGCAAAAAGAACGCATATATGAAGATGTTGAACATCGCATCGTTGAGGATATGCATACCCGCAAACAGATGATGTTTGATGAATCAGATGCCTTTATTGTCTTGCCTGGCGGTATTGGTACGCTGGAAGAGGCCGTTGAAATGCTCTCTTGGGCGCGTCTCGGCCTGCATGCCAAGCCAATGGCCTTCCTCGATGAAGACGGATTTTGGGACCCATTTTTTGAGCTGATGGATCATATTATTGAAGGTAAGTTTACCCCGGAAGCCTTTCGTAGCCTGCTTATACACGCTGATACACCGCAAATGGCGATCAGCGCGCTTAAAGATCATCATGTCAAACTGAGTTAGAGCCTAGAGCGTGTCCTATATTTGGGCAAATTTAGCCATCAAGACGGGTCTTGGCACGTTCCCGGCCCATCAGGGGTAAAAGCGCACTCATATCCGGGCCATAACCCAGCCCGGTCAAGGCTTTGCGCAGGGGCATAAACAGCGCCTTGCCCTTGCGCCCGGTTTTCTCTTTCAGAGCCGCCGTCCAAGCGCGCCAGGCGCCATCACCAAATTCAAGCTCTGGCAGAAGCGCGATGGCGTCCTCTATATAGGCGCGGTCTTCCTCAGCAATCACAGGCGCGATCACCCCATAGACAATCTCAATCCAAGGGCGGATATCCTGCACCGTCTCACAATTGGCTTTGACCGTCTCCCAAAAGGCTGGGTCTTGAACGGCGCGTTGATCAATGGCGGCTAAGTCCATTTGCATATCAGCAAAGGATTTCTCGCGTATAAAGGCGGCGTTTAGGCGTTTCAGTTCAGCCTCATCAAAGCGGGCGGGTGCCCGGCCAAATTTATCAAAGCCAAATTCCGCGGCAAGCTCGCCAAGCGAGGCGCGTGGCTCAATATTCTCACTTGTGCCAAGCTTGGCCAGAAGGGAACAGATTGCCATCGGCTCAATGCCCTGCTCGCGCAAAACATCCATGGACAGGGAGCCGAGGCGTTTGGATAAAGCGGCCCCGTCCGCTCCGATCAGTAAAGACGTGTGCGCCATCTCAGGCGGTGTGCCGCCAAGCGCCTGGATAATCTCAATCTGAGCGCCCGAATTGGTGACATGATCTTCGCCGCGCACAATATGGCTGATCTGATAGTCAATATCATCGACCACGCTTGGCAATGTATAGAGAAAAGAGCCATCATCCCGGATCAGGACAGGGTCAGACAAAGAGTGCGTATCAATGCTTTGGGCCCCACGCACCAGATCTACCCAATCCACGCGCCCACCTGAAAGTTTAAATCGCCAATGCGGGCGGCGTCCTTCGCCCTCAAGCGCCGCGCGCGCCTCAACGCTTAAATCCAGACCCGCCCGGTCATAGACAGGGGGCCGGCCCCGACTGAGGGCGATTTTGCGCTTCCGGTCCAATTCCTCGCTGGTTTCATAACAGGCATAGAGCAGGCCCATATCCCGCAATCTGTCTGCCGCGGCCTGATATCTGTCGAAACGATCAGACTGATTGAAGCTTTCTGCCCAATTCAAGCCAAGCCAGGTCAAATCTTCTTTAATTGCGGCTTCATAGGCCTGTGTTGAACGGGCCTGATCGGTATCATCAATGCGCAGGATAAACCGCCCACCTTGCGCAGATGCAAACAGGTAATTGATCAAGGCCGTGCGCACATTGCCGATATGCAATTTGCCGGTTGGGGAAGGGGCAAAGCGTAGGGTGACCATAGGTCTGTCTCCATGCGTTAAATATCAAAACCGTCTTCGACACCAAATTAGCCTAAATACCAAGGAGAATTTGAACTTGGCAAGGTTTTTGAGCCCTTTATACAGAGGACCCCTTTACCCCAGATTTATGTCCGCGGGTCAAGATCACCGCCCGGCAGGCCGGCAGGCAAGACCGGTTGCCAGGCTGCCTGATCAGGCTCTGCGACTGGTTCCTTATGGATTTTCCGGGCCAGCATAACCCCTCCTAGGACAGCAAGTCCAATAGCGGCAAAGGCAAACAGTCCACTAGGCCCTAATCCTGTGAGCATAATTAAACCCGCAATCACAGGCCCAAGGACAGAGCCAAATGCCCAAACCAGCATCAAGACCGACATCAGAGCGGTTATATCGCCATCCTCCGCGCGGTCTGTCCCATGCGCAATGCAGACCCCATAAAAAGATAAGGAGCCTGCACCCCACAGGGATAATAGAACCAGACTAGCCGCAACAGGCAGGCTTTGACCAAAAAGAAACAGACTAAGCGCCGCCAGACCTGACAGGATAGCCATTATCGCAATCACGGTCCGACGGTCAAAATGATCGGACAAGCGCCCGGCTGGCCATTGGCTGATCAATCCGCCAATATTGGCGGCCCCATAGGCAAGCACGGCCCATTTCAATTGTGTCTCTGGCTCACTAAGGAGAGTGGCATAAAGAGGTAGGAGGGCAAGCACAGCCGTATTGACAAATCCGGCAATAAAGACACCGATCGCGGCAGAGGGGGATTGTTTGATCAGATAGATCAAATCTAGGCGTTCGATCGGGATGCGTAACGGTTCCTGGCGCCGTGTCATACAGATTGGCACCAGAGCCATAGTGAGAAATAGGCCAGCGATAAGAAAATTTCTCGGGTCCAGTACCGCAGCGCCAGCGATAATCACCGGGCCACAAAATAGCGCCGCCTTGGCGGCAAGATTATAAAACCCAAGCACATTCCCGCGTTGCTCTTTTGGTGTCGCTCGTCCGAGCCAAGCTTCGGCAGCAGCAAACATAGCGGCAAAACTGATCCCTTGGGCAAAGCGTATCAAGGCCCAACCTATATCAGACAAAAACAGGCCCTGCGCCAGGACGGTCACGCCTGTTAAAGCGCCTGCTGAGGCAAAACTACGGATATTACCATATTCGCCGATGAATTTCGGTGCGAAAAAGGCCCCGATCATAAAGCCAGCCATATGCAAGCTGATGACTAATCCAATACTGAAGGAGGACAGGCCAAACTCTTGCAGGCCTATGGGTGTGATGACGTTTAATATCCCGCCCGCCAATTGCAAAAACCACACCGCGACAATAAGGGATGAGACCGTGCGTATCATGAAAGACATGCCTTAACGGGATATTTGAAAACAGCTAAATGCGTATGATTATCACTGATGGCGATGTATTTGATATTCTATAAAAGAGTAGTAATCCTGTATAGACGTAAAATGCCTGATCCAGGAAAGATTAAATTACCCAATTCTGTAAAGGCTATACGGCCTGCACGCAAACCGAAAGAAGCAAAGCGTAGAAGACGTTCAGAGTTGAGCTGACAGTTTCAGTATAGACCCTGTCAGGCGGTGAAGCACAATAGGCCCTTAAGCCAAACCTTATTTGGCAAATTTGGGAGGTTTGAGGCGAAGCTTGGTGCGATGTTCCTCGGCCATATCGCCCGTGACGGTGCGTCCTTTCATATAATGACGCTGCCATCTCTCCTTCATCGCTTTTTCTTCCTTAGAATTAAGACGTGCATTGAAATCATTGCGGCTATCGCGCCATAATTCATATTCTGTTTTCAGCTCCGGATTGTCTTCAAGGCGATGCAGGAGCGGCTCGACCTGTTCCAGCTTTCCATGCTGCATCAATGTAATAAAGCAAAAAGGTTCACCGCGCTCAAAGCGCACGCGACCGGGCTTTGTCATCTGCCAATTCATCGTAAAGGGGAAGGGCAGCCAGTCGGTTTCAATCAAGCCTGTCAGAGGCGCAATGCCGTGTTTGGGCCGGTTAGGTGTGCCGCTGGCCCAGACGCCCCAGCCGGGCGGGGTGCGGAAGAGATAGCCTGTATGAAAGGTCACAATGCCGCGCCGAAAATGACTCTCCGCTAGGCTGTGAACGCCTTTGGGATGTTCATTCGATTCGATCAGGATCGCATTTTCCATGGGTCCGCCATCCCAAGTGATCTCGACATCATGCGGGCAGAGTAATTCCCAACCCGTCGAATTGGCCATGGTTAGAGGCAGGCAGCGATAGGGGTGGCGATCGGGAAACGCGTCCATCCAGTCACGTTGGCCTTTGCCGGGCACGATTTCGGGGGAATGTTCATGGATTTTATAGCAATCAAGCTTCATGGCGCGCGCTCCTATACTGACCTTATCATCGCCGGCAATATGTGCCATAAATAGTTAAAAATCTATGTCTGATCTGTCTCACTCTCTTTTTGATTTTCTCGACCATCTCAAGATTGTGCATCGCACCGTCTATCATGAGGCGATTTTCACGGTTGAAGAAGGCCGCCATCTGAAGGCGCGCCTTGAGGGGGCGCATACGAAAAATCTGTTCATGCAGGATAAGGATGGGGCGCTGATACTGATCTCAGCCCATGCCGAGACGCAATTGCCGCTGAACAGGCTGCATAGGCTGATCGGCACGCGGCGCCTGTCTTTTGCCAGTGCGGATCTGTTGCAGGAGGTGCTGGGCGTTCGTCCAGGCTCGGTCACAGGCTTTGCCCTTTTGCAGGATAAGAAAATGCGCGTCCGCTTTATTTATGATTATGCTCTGGACCAGTATGACAGGCTTAATTTCCATCCCTTTACCAATACCGCCACGACACAGATTGACAGGGAGGATTTCAAGCGCTTTGTGGAGGCCACACACCATGCGTGTCTCTGTGTTGATTTTCAGACGATGCAGGCAATAGAGGCGTAAGGTACAGATAGGCTCTGTCAGGCAGGGTAACATTAGGATAGGGTCGCCTATACGATATTAAAAGCGCGCATAGCCAATCAGGCGCGCATGTAAGGGAGAAAGAAATATGACAGAGATTGCCGGGAAAACCGCCTTTATTACAGGCGGTGCCAGTGGAATTGGATTTGCCATTGCCAATGCATTGGCCAAGCGCGGGGCCAATATTATGCTGGCAGATATTAATCAGGCGGCTTTGGAGACAGCCAAGGCCCATTTTGCGGATATGAATGTCGGCGTTGACACTATTTTATGTGATGTCGCCAAACCAGAGGATATGCAGAGGGCTGCCCAAGCCACGCTGGACCGTTTCGGTAAAGTGCACCTTGTCGTGAATAATGCCGGTGTTGGGCTTGGCGGCGAGCCCGGCAAGATCAAAATGCAGGATTGGCGCTGGATTGTCGATATCAATCTGATGGGCGTTGTTCATGGCGTGGAGTTTTTCGTGCCACATATCCAAAGCCATGGTGAGGGGGGGCATATTGTGAATGTCGCCTCTATGGCCGGGCATGGGGCGCTGGCGGGCATGGCGCCCTATCATGCAACGAAATTTGCCGTTGTGGGCTATTCAGAAGCTTTGAAGCTTGAACTTATGCCGCATAAAATCGGGGTCAGTATTTTATGTCCGGGCTGGGTGAAAACCGCTATTCATGAAAGCGCGTCGCGCCGGCCATCTGGAAATGTCGATATGGACGCCGCAGAAAACCTGATTATGAAACAGGTCATTGAAAGCGGTCTGCCACCGGAACGTGTTGCCGAATGGACCGCTGATTGTGTGGAAGCGGACCGAACCTATATCTTTACTCATCCAGAAATGCGTATCGGCATTGATATGCGCTACGCCCTTCTTAAGGAAGACTATTCTGCCACCGCCGCGCATCCTGATTTTGCGGTTGCGCAAGACGGATAAAACGAAACAGGCCATTCTAGGGCATGTTCTAGAATGGCCTGTTCAGCTTTTTATGATCCCGAGCCCGCCTCGGATGTCATCTCCTCAGCCATTTCTGAACTGATAAATTTGGCCAGCTTGCGGGTCGCGCGATTGATGCCAAAATTGGCATCCTGCCAGATACCCGCTCGGATCCGGCTATCACTTAGAAGCGTGGTATAGTCTTCGCTGATATCGGCAAGGGGTTTATCCTCAACGCTCACTTGGAAGGTTAAATCCACACCGCCCGCATATAAGGATTTGGCGCTCAGGCTAATTTGCTCTTCATAGTCTGCCATGGTTGGGCGTGATGAGCGTAAGCTGGTGATTTGTGTGGCAATGGTCAAAACATCCGGACCCGGTGCTTCGGCGATCATAACCCCTTGCTTTTCAAAGGCTTTGATCAGCGCTTCATATGTGTCTTTAGCTTTTTCAGCCTGATCACGCTCGCTGACCGGGCGATCGCCATGACTGTCGCGATAATGACGGCGCGTCTCCAGATTAAGGGTTACCGGTGCAATATAGACTTTTTCATAATCAGAAAAATTGACATCTGCCTCATGCATTTCAAAACTGTCAAAATCACTCGCATATGCGCTCATTGCCAAGACAAGAAATCCGAGACCCATAAGGCCCCTGCGCAGGTTTGATAAGGTCATGCTTTATATCCTCTTCTTCACATCAGAGGTGATTTAGCCTGTATATACTGCACTTCAATCGGGCCTGAGGTTGAAGTACCGGCTAAAAACCCCTTATTCACTAAGCCCGCATTAACCTATAACATAAATTAACGCGCCAGAATATTACATTCTGTTTATCAGGTGGTATAGGATGCCTTGGCGCGGCGGTTTGTGTCCTGCGGCTTATGTCATGGCCGCTTGTCTGATGGCGGTTTGTTCTTATCGGCACAGGCTGATGCATACCGGATGCATACTGGATCGGGGGCGCCGCAAGTTTCCGGATATGGTGCGCCTGCCGGACCCTTATTGGCTGGCCCAGAGGATACGGGCAATCCAGACAATCTCCTCCGGTTTGAAAATCCGCATCGCATAGTCTGGATTAAAAGAGATCAACTCAATCCGGCGTTCACTTCTCTGCCCCAGCAATTTGGCCATAACCTCGCCTTCCAGTGTTTTGGCCACCACACGGTCGCCCCGGCGTATTGGCGCATTGGGCGCGACAATAATCCGGTCCCCGGCGCGGTAGACCGGTTCCATACTGTCGCCAGTAATTTCCAGCGCATAAACGGCTTCATGGCCAAGACCGGGGAAGCGGACTTCATCCCAGCCAGAGCCAACGGGAAACCCGGCATCATCAAAAAATCCGTCATTACCGGCTTGCGCAAATCCAATCAGTGGTGCGCTCGTGCCTCTATGGCCTTCAATCAGGGTCGCCAAATCATCAAAGCCCGCCCCCACAGCGCTTAAGACCTGTGCCAGGCTTTGGGTCGATGGCCAGCGCGGGCGACCATCGCGGGCAATGCGTTTGGATGGATTAAACGCCGTCGGGTCCAGCCCAGCCAATCGTGCAAGTCCGGACGGGCTGAGATTGTGTTGCCTGGCCAAAGCGTCAATTGCCTGCCAAATATCTTTATGTTTCATGCCAGGTGTCTCTATATCCTGATATGGCTCGGAATCACGTCTAGTAGGAATAAACAGAAAGGAATAGGAATATCAACCTATTTCCATTTCTTTTTTAGGAAACCCCTCAATTATATCGTCTCTATGCAAACTCTCTGTTTAACTGTCTGTAAAAATCATCCGATACAGGTTAAACAGGCCTGTCAAAAGAAATAGGCCAATAATGACGGAATATATGATTTACAAGATTTTAAGCGCTGAGGATTGGGCGCGGGCACGTCAGACAGGTATCAGCCAAACCGCTCTGGATGAAGGCGATGGCTATGTGCATTTCTCTACCCGCGATCAGGTCGCAGAGACGTTGCGCCTGCATTATAAGGGTGCGATGGATGTCCGACTGCTCGAATGTCGGCTTGAGGGTTTTACAGATTTACGCTGGGAGCCCGCCCGCGATGGCACGCTCTTCCCGCATCTTTATGAGGCTTTTTCCATTCATAAGGCACAGCGGGTGTGGACGCTTGAGCTTGGCGTTGAGTCTGTCCCGAAATTGCCTGAGGATTTATAATCATGTGGCTGACACGTCTTGGCACAGAGCTGATAAAAACCCTGCCAGCAGAGCCAGCCCATGAGGCGAGCCTGAAAGCGTTAAAGCTGGGTCTTGGAACCCCGCTTTACAGCGCACCGGACCCCCCCGCTTTGGCGACACGCCTGCCGATTTCAGGTCTTGATCTGTCCAATCCAATTGGACTTGCGGCTGGCTATGACAAAAATGCTCAAGTTTTTACCCCGCTTTTCAAGCTTGGCTTTGGCTTTGTGGAGTGCGGAACGGTGACCCCTCTGGCGCAAGCGGGTAATCCGAGGCCGCGCCTGTTTCGCCTCAGCCCAGACAAGGCTGTGATCAATCGCATGGGATTTAACAATCAGGGCCTCATCCCATTTACCGAGCGTTTCAAACAAGCCCCGCCACGCAAAGGTATTCTGGGTGCTAATATTGGCGCAAACAAGATAAGCCAAGGGGCAGCCCGGATAGAGGATTATATCAAAGGCCTGCAAGCGCTTTGGCCCTATTGCGATTATATCACCATTAATATCTCGTCGCCGAATACGCCGGGCCTGAGGGGGTTGCAGAATAAGGATGAGCTGAAAGCGCTGCTGGAGGCGTGTCAAAATACAATTGCCGACTTTGAGCAGAGGCGGCCTGTCTTCCTCAAACTGGCCCCTGACCTCGATGAAGAGGCGATTTTGGATATTATCACTGTCGTGCGCGGCGCGCGAAGTTTTCTGACCGGGCTGATTATTTCCAATACGACGCTGGAGCGCCCCGCCCACTTAAAAAGCGCCTTCAAAGAGGAGGCAGGCGGGCTTTCCGGGGCACCTTTATTACAGCGCTCAACAGAAGTTTTACGTCTGTTTGCCAAACAGGTGAGAGGTGAGTTTGACCTTATCGGCGTGGGCGGAATTTCCAGCGGAGCCGATGCATATCTAAAAATCCGCGCGGGCGCACAGGCCGTGCAGCTTTACTCTGCCCTTGTCTATGGCGGCCCGGCGCTTGTGGTCCAAATCAAAAAAGATCTGGTGCGCCTTTTGAAAGAAGACGGGTATAGCCAGATTTCACAGGCCGTTGGCGCGGATTTATAGAGCCTGGTCAATAGCTCTCATTGGCTTGCAAGGCTTCTGCTCTACATGTGTCCTAGATCGTCTCTGGCAAATCTTCCAAAGGCACATAGTCAATATCAAATCCGAAAGCGCGCGGGGCGACGGCGCGCAAGGCTTTTTCAGTGCGGAAGAATTGCGGACAGCCAATCGCAAAGACCGCCACACGCTGGCCATAGCGTAAACGCTCGGCATTGATCGGACGGCAGGTTTCATAATCTGTCAGAACGATCAAATCCGGGACGCTGGCCAGAACCCGATCGCCTGAGCGTGCGAGCAGATATTCATTCTTGATATTAATCAGAACATTTTCCGAAGGGTGCGCGAAAGGCTCAATACACGCCTCTCCCACATCATAGCCACCAATAATCTGCGTTGATTTATCAACCACTTTTCCAGATGTGATCAAGCGGCACACACCATAGATTGACGGTTTGAACAGGGCTTGCAAGGCGCCCAGAATATCCGGCGCAGGGGCGGCTTTGGTACGTAATACACGGCCAAGCTCGATCGAAAAGCTCAATGTCCCAGGGATAACAGAGGCCTTCAGTTCTGCCCCGGTCATGACGTGCTCAGCGGCGGTGATCATACCCCCGGCCGCCATGGCAAAGCTGCGAATATGGCGCTCATAAACCTCTGTTGAGGCGCAATTGAATGCGGCGGTATTGCCTGCATAATCCAGCGCGATGGCCGGAGTGGGTTTAACCCCGGCTATTGCATAGCTCATCATTTGAGCTTCCGGGAAAGCCCGGCCCATGCCATCGCCATCAATCACAGGCAGGCCTTTTACGGCCCCTGCAACAAGCGGGATCAGCGAATTGCCGCCGCCGATTTCAAAAGAAATAACCGCATCTACACGCCGTCCAGTCTGGGTTTCATAGGCGTCAAGCGTGTTCGCTGCACCATCAATAGAGGGCAACAGCTCCAGAC
>JARFRJ010000492.1 GCA_029287305.1 Hyphomonas sp.
TTGCAGACCATCGCCAGTTGACTATGATGGGATGACAAGACGTTTTTTCAGGAGCCGGTTATGAAATATCTTGCCTATATGTCCATCTGCGCAACGCTCATCAGTCTGACAGCCTGTTCTGACGATAAAGAGACACCCAACAGTGATGCCGGGCAAGCCAGCGCGCTTAATCTGGACGTGTCTGAAACGGCAGAGACCCCGCTTGAAACCTCTGTGAAGGCGATGCCTCTGAAAGCCCGTCTGACGCCGATTGCAGAAGGCCTGGATGTCCCTTGGGGACTTGCCTTCCTGCCGAGCGGCGACATGCTGGTCACAGAGCGTGACGGGCGGCTCAATCGCATCACGCCAAGCGGCGAAATTACTCAGATAATAGGCACGCCCGCCACTCTGGCAGAGCGTCAGGGCGGCTATTTCGATATCATACTGGACCCGAATTTTGCGTCCAATCGGCTCATTTATCTCGCCTATGCAAAAGGTACATCCGATGCCAACGCCACCGCCATCTATAAAGCCCGATTGAATGAGGCGGGCACGGGGTTGGAAGCGGGCGCAGATATCTATCAGGCTGATCTGCGCGGCACAGCGTTTCATTTTGGCGGACGTCTACAGTTTTTGGCTGACGGCACGCTGTTGCTGACCCTTGGCGATGCCTATGTCCTGATGGAGGAGGCGCAAAGCGTAGAAAACACCCATGGCACAATCGTGCGGCTGAATACGGACGGAAGCATTCCCTCTGATAACCCGTTTTATAATCAGGACGGGGCCAATCAGGCGGTCTTCACCTATGGGCATCGCAATGCGCAAGGTCTTGTTGTCGATCCGCAAAGCGGGGTGATTTTCGCCCATGAGCACGGACCTCAAGGCGGCGACGAACTGAATATACTGGAACCGGGAAAGAATTATGGCTGGCCGGCCATCACCTATGGCATCAATTATGATGGCTCCATCATTACAGATCAAACGGAAGCCGAGGGCATGGAACAGCCCGTGGTCAAATGGGTGCCCTCTATAGCCCCATCCGGTATGATGCTCTATTCCGGGGACCAATATCCAGACTGGCAGGGTGATCTTTTTATCGGCGCGATGCGCGGGCCGGCGGGCCTGAAACTGGTCCGGCTTGATCTGGATGCGGATTTTAATGTGCTCGCAGAACATGCCTATCTGGAAGAAGCTGGCTTGGCATATCGGGATGTGGTTCAGGGTCCGGGAGGGCATATTTATGTCTTGGCCGAAGGCGCTGACAGTGGCCTTTACAAAGTGAGCTTTGAATGAAGGCTTAAGAACCTGTGCGCGGCTCTGAGCTTACCCTCAATATGCTCTAAAGAGACCCGCTAACTTTATACCGATAATCTCTCACCCCCCACGACCTGAACCCCGCCTCTAGCTCGGACAAGGTCAAGCTGACATACACTTATTTGACCCAGAAACCCGGCGCATTGCTGGTATATCCAAGCGCCTTATAGGTCGCATCAATCAGGGACTGGCCCCGCTCATTCAGCAGTAAGCCGCCGCCCATCTGGTTCATTGTATAGCTAAAAGCAAGCCCGGCCTCAGGATCAGCAAACCCGATAGACCCGCCTGCCCCGACATGTCCAAAGGCTTGTTCACCCATGATCGCAGACAGGCCGGGTGCCTGAGGGCTAAGCCCGCGATTATCCATAGAGACCATAAAGCCGGAGGCAAATCGGCTTGGGATCAGCAAGGTGGCATCTTGCTGTGTTGCTGTGGACACTTGGCGCATCGCTGACAGACGCGCGCCAGACACCAGACGGCCATCATTCATCGCCAGGGGCGTATACATAGCAACCTGTCCACGCGCATTGGAGATGCCGCCCGCCCCGCCGATTTCAGCCCTGTGGGCCTCCTTATCATTTGCCGTCCAGCCGCCAGCATTGAAGATGGAAAGAGCGGAAATGGAGTCTGGGTCTCCTAATAGTTTTTGCGTAAAGGCCGTATTCATATCTTCGGCCTGCGGCATATGCAGAAGAATAGGCGCAATCGGACGATCAAAGTCTTCCGGTATACCAATCCAGAAATCCGCGCCGGTCGGCCCGGCAATATGTTCGGCAAAAAATGCCCCAAGGGATTGGCCGGACACACGCCGGACAAGCTCGCCGACCGTCCAGCCAAAATTTATCATATGATACCCATTACGCGTACCAGGCTCCCAGAAGGCCTCTTCTTCCTCCAGCCGGGAAATCATATAATCCCAATCTAGGAATGCACCCGGCTTCAAAGGCTTGCGAAAGGCCGGCACGGCGCTTTCATGGTTAAGCATCATCTGCACCGTCGTGGCCTCTTTCCCCTTCTGGGCAAATTCAGGCCAGTATTTGGACACAGGGGCCTGCAGGTCGAGCTTTCCCTGATCAATCAACATATGCGCGCACAGGGCCGTCGCCGCCTTAGTACAGGAAAATACGATGGAAACGGTGTCTTCCTGCCAAACCTCACCGCTTACCGGGTCAGCGATCCCGCCCCATAGGTCAACTTTTCGCTCCCCCATCACACTCAAACAGACAGAGGCACCTACCTCGCCGCGCTCGGCAAAGTTTTGTTCAAATATCTCCCGAATGTGTGAAAATTGTGGATCGGCAAAGCCGCTAATCTGTGTCATGGGCCGTTTTCTTTCTGTGCAATCAGGGTGACTTACTGTGTCTTTCTGCCTTCACGGTAAACCTGAACTCTGTCCAGAGCAAGTTTCAGGAAAACAGGCTTTGTGGGCAATGCCAAAAGGTTTATATGCTAGGCATGGTTTTTGCTATGATCTTATATAATAAGAGAGTTTAATAAGAACGGAGCCTTGCATGTCCTCGCCTAAAGCTGGACCGCCGCGTGTGTGGCAAAGAATGCTGTCCGGACGGAGGCTCGATCTCATTCACCCCTCGCCTCTGGATATTGAAATTGAGGATATTGCTCATG
>JARFRJ010000503.1 GCA_029287305.1 Hyphomonas sp.
ACTTTGACATTTATCAAAAATGTGCCATGTTGCAGCGCAATATAAATTGGGGGTTCTATGTTATACAGTCTTGTGGAATTTAACCGAGCCGCTATCTATCCTTTGCGCCTTATGGCCAAAACGTCATCCCAAATTCTGCAATCGCCCCTCAATCCTGTCTCGCGCACGCAAATCGGGCGGTCTTTGATTGCCGCCGCCGATATATTTGAATCCGCCACGCGCACCTATACTAAGCCGGATTGGAATATAGACACAACCCGGATCAATAGTGTGGACGTGCCCATTCATATTGAGCCCGTCTGGTCAGACACTTGGTGTCGCCTCTTGCATTTTCGGCGTGATACGAACGCCTATGAAAAGGCGCTGGACCCGGCCCATCGGGCCCAGAAATCTGTTCTGATTGTGGCGCCCTTATCGGGTCATTTTGCGACCTTGCTGCGTGGCACGGTCGAGGCTTTCCTGCCCACGCATGAGGTGTATATTACCGATTGGACGAATGCGCGTCATATCCCCTTATGGCTCGGCACATTCGATCTGGATGATTATATTGATTATATTCGCCTGATGTTGACCCATATTGGGGGCGGGGCGAATGTGGTTGCCGTTTGTCAGCCCGGCCCGCCTGTTCTAGCCGCCATATCCATGATGGCCGAGGATAAAGACCCGGCGCTTCCCGCGACAATGACTTTTATGGGCTCACCCATTGATGCCCGCCAATCGCCGACCGTGCCTAATAAGCTGGCCGAAGAGCGAGCCTTTTCATGGTTTCAGGAACGGATGATCTATACTGTCCCGGCACCGGCGACGGGCATGATGCGCAAAGTCTATCCCGGCTTTGTGCAACTTTCCTCTTTCATGAATATGAACCTTGAAAACCATATGGATGCCCATTGGAAATTTTTCGGGCATTTGGTGGAAGGTGATGGCGACAGCGTGCAAAGACATCGCGCCTTCTATGATGAATATCTGTCTGTGCTGGACCTGACAGAGGAGTTTTATCTGCAAACCATCAAACGTGTTTTCAAGGAGCATCATCTGGCACGCGGGATTTTCCGCCATCGCGGACGCCGCGTTGACCCAGCAGCGATTGAGACCGTCGCCTTGATGACCGTTGAGGGCGAATTGGACGATATTTCTGGTATTGGCCAAACTCAGGCCGCACATGCATTATGCCGGAATATTCCCGATAATATGCAATATGACTATATTCAGGACGGCGTTGGTCATTATGGCGTGTTTAATGGCACCAGGTTCAGAACCGAGATCGTGCCGCGCATCAATGAATTCATCAATACGCATGCATAATCCTTCTAAGCTCTTTATGAGGGCTTATGCGCAAGGACGCTTTAACCGGATTTGAAATATGCCTTAATCCGGGCGCACCTGCCCCTGCCCGCGCACAATATATTTATAAAGTGTCAATTGCTCTGCCCCGACCGGGCCGCGCGTATGTATGCGCCCGGTAGAAATGCCGATTTCCGCACCCATGCCGAACTCCCCGCCATCAGCAAATTGGGTTGAGGTATTATGCAGGAGGATACCCGCATCCACCTCGGCAAAGAAACGCTCGGCGCTAGTTTCATTTGCGGTCAGGATGCATTCGGTATGACCGGAGCCATATTGGGCAATATGGCCAAGCGCCCCGTCCAGCCCGTCGACAAGGCGGATTGACAGGATAGGCGCGAGATATTCTGTTCGCCAATCCTGTTCTGTGGCCGCTTCAATATCGGGACAGAGCGCCCGGGACGCGTCATCCCCGCGCAAGCTGCACCCGGCAGCGCTCAAAGCCTCCACCAGGGCAGGTAATTGGCTTGCCGCACAGGCGCGATCGACCAGAAGCGTTTCGAGCGCCCCGCAAATGCCGGGGCGACGTAGTTTTGAATTAAGGATAATCTCTGTCGAGAGGGCCAGATCGAGGCTGCCATCTGTGTAAATATGCACAAGGCCTTCCAAATGCCCAATGACCGGGATACGCGCCTCAGCCTGAACACGTTCAACAAGGCTGCGGCCCCCGCGCGGGATCACCACATCCAAAGACCCGTTTAATCCCGACAGCATATATCCAACCGCCGCCCGGTCTGTCGTCGGTACGCTCTGTATCGCGTCCACAGGCAGGCCGCTTGTTTCAAGCGCTTGGCGCAAGACATTGGCAATCGCGGCGGCGGAATGCCTGCTTTCAGAGCCCCCACGCAAAATCACCGCATTGCCAGAGCGAATGCACAAAGCCCCGGCATCGGCGGTCACATTCGGGCGACTTTCATAAATCATACCAATGACGCCAAGCGGCGTGCTGACCCGAGCAATGTCAAGGCCGGACGGGACGGTCCAGCGTTTCAGCTCTCGCCCAACCGGATCAGCCATTTTGGCAATCGCCCGAATACCGTCCGCCATGGCGTAAATGCGCGCCGGGGTCAGCTCCAACCGGTCGAGAAAGGCCGGGCTTATCCCTTTTTGGCGCGCGGCCTGCATGTCTTTCGCATTCATGGCCAGTATCTGATCGGCCTCGACAGTGAGCTGATTGGCCATGGCCATAAGTCCGGCAGAACGCGTGGCGGCGCTCAATTGCGACAGCGCTTGCCCGGCGGCGCGCGCGCGCAGGCCCAGATCATGCATCAAAACTTCCAGATCGGAAGGCATTAAAGGAGAGATTTTGTTCATGGCCCAAATTTGCCTGAAAGATATGAGAGAGGCAAGCCTTGATTGAGGGGGAGATTCTATCCTTCAGAGCGGGCTGGTGCTCTGACCTGTCGGCAAGCAAGGCTCGCAGGGGCGGAAAAAATTTGACGGGCGCAGCCCCATCGGGCATGAAATTTCCATATTGCAGGCGCGAAATAATCTGCAATTTATTTTTTTCGTTTTATTGGAGTGTTCTGGAGCCCCGCATGACGCATAAAACCCCTCGCCAATTTTTCAAACCGCTTGCTATTGGGGCCCCGGCCCCGGTTCAGGCCTTACCGGTTCGCTTGGAACGGATGATCCATTTCGTCCCGCCGCATATTGAGAAACTTCGGGCAAAAGTTCCGGCTTTGGCGCAAAAGGCGGATGTGATTTTGGGCAATCTGGAAGATGCGATCCCTGCTGATCAGAAAGAGGCGGCGCGCGCCGGTTTTGTCGAGATTGCCCGCGC
>JARFRJ010000030.1 GCA_029287305.1 Hyphomonas sp.
CCGCGGTCGTGCCGCCGACGAAGACAGACAGGCCGGCCTCTGTCATCAGGCCTGCCATGGCATTGGAGCGCTGGCTCTCGCCTGACCCGACGGAGAGATTAAAACTGCTCGGCAAGGGCACGCCCGAGGCCCAGCTGACCCCCGCGCCAAGGCTGAAACTGTCATTGGCGCTGACATCTTGCAGCGTGGTCAGGTTCAGATCGCCCAGCTAGCTTGTCGTGACCTGCGCAACAGGCTGCATACACTTCGCAGATAGGTGCTCTAGCGCATTACAATTGTACGCTGACCGATCATAAAGACGCGATGAGTGGCATGCCATTTGACCGCGCGTGACAAGACCCGCGCCTCAATATCGCGGCCTTGTTCAATCAAATGCGCAGGCGTCAGCGTATGATCAACACGTTCCACATCCTGCTCAATAATCGGACCTTCATCGAGATCTGTCGTGACATAATGCGCCGTCGCCCCAATCAGTTTAACCCCGCGCTGATAGGCCTGATGATAGGGGCGCGCGCCTTTAAAGCTTGGCAAGAAGGAATGATGGATATTGATGCACCGCCCGGCCCATTTGGCCGAAAGCCCATCTGACAGAATTTGCATATAACGGGCCAGAACGATTAATTCAGCGCCCGATGCGTTGACAATATTCAGAAATTCAGCCTCGCTTTCCATCTTGGTTTCGCGGGTGATCGGAATGTGGTGGAAATCAAGCCCATAAAACTCGCTCATCGGGCGCAATGTCTCATGATTGGACACCACAGCTTTTATATCAATCGGCAAAGCGCCAGTTTTCCAGCGATATAGTAAATCATTCAGACAATGCCCGAATTTTGAAACGGCAATAATGGTCGGCATTTTCCGTGATGCCGGGTTAAGCGACCAGTCCATGCGGAAATCTATGGCGGCTTTGGCGAGATCTGCTCGAAATTTGTCAACATCAAAGGCATCCCCATTTGCAGGCGAAAAGGCGAGACGAGAATAGAAGGTTTTTGTCTCTTTATCGCTATGGGCTTGCACTTCCTCCATAAAACCGCTGTGCTCATAGATAAAGGTAGAGATAAAAGCCTGAATACCGGAAATATCAGGGCAAGAATAAGTCAAAATCCAGGAATTTTTCATAAGTCAGATACTCTTTATGTTGATTGAGACATAGTCACCGCGCTTGGAGCCTTTCGGAGAAAAAACCATTCCATCTCTGCGCAAGCTACGCTGTGGCCGGTCTAGGCTTGTCATCCAGATATGTTGCTTTAGCTGATCAAATGATCCCTTTTTACCTTTAAAGTCTCTAAATACATAAAAAAGGTTGAAATTATCATAATCAAGCAAAAGATCTTTTTGAGACCTTTGCATAATGTGGGGATTCCCAAGGGTTTGGGATTTGGTTATATTTTCGTCGGCGTATTAGGAGTTTGCCGATGGATATATTCGTGGCGGAGGCGGCGCGTCGTTTGGGT
>JARFRJ010000035.1 GCA_029287305.1 Hyphomonas sp.
CTGCAGGCTGCCTTCAAGCACAAGAGACAGATGAGGCCGACCAGACCGATGAGGCGGCGCTTTCTGCGCTGGTTAATACCGTTTTAAGCGAGGCTGACCTGCAAGCTGATCCGGACAATTGGCGTGCGGTTGCCCCAGAGCGCCTAATGGTTTTTGAGACCACAAAGGGCCGCGTTCTGATCGAAACCTTTCCTGAGATTGCCCCGCGACATGTGGCGCAATTTACAGCAATTGTACGCTCTGGTGATTATGCTGGAACAGCGTTTCATCGCGTTATTGATGGATTTATGTCACAAGGCGGAGATGTGTTTGCCTTGCATGGCCGGACAAGTGGTTTGCCAAATATTGAAGCTGAATTTACCTTTCGCCGAGATCCGGCAGAGCTGGTTTTTGATATGATCGGCAATCCGGATCAATCTCTGGATGGTTATTATAACGGTCTGCCTGTGCGTACGCAATCTAGCTGGCTGGCTGAACTGTCCGCTGACGGCTTGGTCGAAAGCTATGTGCCGCATTGTCAGGGCGTTGTGTCAACCGCTCGCCTCGGCAATGACATTAACAGTGCCAACTCCCAGTTTTTTCTGATGCGGGCTCACAGTCCACATCTGGACAAGCAATATTCTCCCTGGGGGCGGATATTGGACGGACAAGATGTTGTGCTCTCCATGAAGACCGGGGATCCGCAAGTGCGCAATCCAGATATACTCAATAAAGCCTTGATGGTTGCCGATATGCCAGAAGCTGAGCGGCCTCATGTCTGGGTACAGAAAACGGATGGACCTGAGTTTCAGGCGCTAGTTGCAGATTTGAAAGACACACATGTCTGCGATCTGCCCGCTATTGTAGCAATAGTTTTTGAGTGAAGCGACAGCGCACTCTCAATATTTGCAAGCGAAGGCCAATAGGTGACCGTGCAAATTATCTCATTGAGCCTTTAGAGATCAATATGGATCTTTCGCCGTATGATTTTGATCTGCCAGAGAGCTTAATTGCGCTGCGCCCGGTCTATCCGCGCGAAGCGGCTCGGCTTCTTATTGTGCATGGGGGTGGGCGTCTGGAAGACGCCTATATGCGCGACTTGCCAGAGCTTTTGCAATCGAGCGACAGGCTTGTCTTTAACGATACCCGCGTCTTGCTAGCCGCTTTGCAGGCGGTGCGTCCGGCCCGTAATATGCAGGGCCAGGATATAAGCGTGCATATCAATCTGGTGACAAAAGCAGGTCCAGACCGTTGGCGCGCCCTAGCCCGGCCCGGCAAACGACTGAAAACAGGGGATGTGTTATTATTGCCCGATGCCTTAAGGGCAAAGATTATTGACAAGGCCACAAATGGTGAAATTGAGCTTGAATTCAATTTGACAGGTGCAGAGTTGCAAGCCGCCATTGAGCAGTATGGGGCGATGCCCTTGCCGCCTTATATTGCGCGCCAGCGCCCGGCTGATGTCCAGGATAAAATAGATTATCAAACCCGATTTGCCGGAGCGGAGGCCGCCTCGGTGGCGGCGCCGACGGCGGGCCTGCATTTCAGTGAACTGCTTCTATCGGCTTTGACCGCCAAAGGCATTGGGCAAGATTATGTGCGTCTGGATGTTGGTCAGGGCACATTTGCCCCGCTCACGACAAAGGACTGGCAAAGCCATCGTCTGCATGCCGAATGGCGCATCATAGAGGCAGAGACAGCCAATCGATTAAACAAACATCGCGCCAAGGGCGCGCGAATTATCCCTGTCGGCACCACGGCGATGCGCACGCTGGAAAGCGCTGTTGGCGATACGGGCCATCTTATGCCTGTATCTGGGCCGACAGATATTTTCATTCGCCCCGGCGATCCGGTTCAGATCACACAAGGTCTTGTGACCAATTTCCACTTGCCTAAATCCTCCCTCTTCATGTTGGTCAGTGCGCTTATGGGAACTGGGCTAATGCAAGCGGCCTATGCCCATGCCATCGCGCACAAATACCGGTTTTATTCCTATGGTGATGCCTGCCTGCTTTTGCCTTGAAATTTTGCAAGAGAGGTGACGCGTGCACCTAGTAGGGGCGTCTAAAGCATATTGTCTCAGCGCGTTCTCAGGCCTTGTCTCTGCTGCTTGATCGGCGTATTCAGGGACATAATCGATGAGGGAGTATCAGATGCAGGTTCGTATATATCAGCCAAGCAAATCGGCCATGCAGTCCGGTCACGGAAAATCAGAAGGCTGGGCACTCGAATTTGTCTCTGATACAAAACGCAGTTCCGATCCTGTGATGGGCTGGACCTCTGCAGATGATACAATTGATCAGGTCAAACTGCATTTTGACACCAGAAATCAGGCTATCGCCTATGCCAAGCGTGAGGGACTTGTCTTTAGCGTTGAACCGGAGAAAACGCGCAAACGTCTGATTAAATCCTACTCAGCTAATTTTGCCACAGATCGCAAACAGCCTTGGACGCATTAAACCTTGTCAGCCTGTCAAAAGAGAGGCAATAGACTATTTTGCCTTTTGGCTCCGTAGCTCAGCTGGATAGAGCACCGGACTTCTAATCCGACGGTCGCAGGTTCGAATCCTGCCGGAGTCGCCAAAATAATGCATGAAACTAATGAAATGAGAGCTTTGAGGCGATATTCTGTGGATATTGCTTCCAGAGCATGCGTGACATCATCCCCACTTATGAAAAGAGTTTCATGCCCCATTATTGCAAAGCTAGACAGTATATAGACTAAAAAAAACCGCCTCCATCTCTTGCGAAATGAAGGCGGCATGTATGTCAGACCTGATATAATACGCTACTCTACTCACTCATACTTTACTTAACTCTACTCTACTAAATATTTTGATGACTAACTTTACAAAACATCATTTACTCAACTTAACACAATAGGCGTGCATACATTTGTTCTCAAACTCACCAGGCGATCAAGAGAACTTAACTTGTATATTAACTTGTTTGAGAATTCGTAAACTTTTCCAGTGAATCCGAGGTCTGGTCTTGAGGATTTATTCAAGAGAGAAACTCCAGCTAAACTTGAAGGACTAGCTGGGGGGCCTATAAACTGGGCGTTTTGGGCATTTGGATGGCCTATGCCTGCAAGATTATCATCAAATCCCAGCGCAGTGCAGCTCAGATTAAATATATTAAAATAACTGCCTCTATTCGATCCGATCGCCCAAGCTTATTATTCTGCTGGCCAAAAGATAGATTTTTACGCAGCGCAGCTTAAGCCCGAATCAAAACCGCCCCCCTTATCAAAATAAGGGAGGCGGCGTCTTAGCGATATAAAATACAGCCTATTTCATAAAGCCCAGATCCGAGGTTGAGAAATTTTTCAGAAGTGGAAAAACATCATTGAGTTCCTCTGGATTGAGCCCGAACCATTTTCCGAGTGTTGCAGCATATTGCTCGACCGCAAGTGACGGGATCAGACGTCCTTTTTTGACTGCAAACATGTTGTCATTCAGATTATAGGCGGGTAATTCGCCATAAACGCGTTGACCCTTCACACTGCCGCCCATGATAAAATGATGATTGCCCCAACCATGATCAGTGCCATCGCCGTTTCCAGTCGTTGTGCGCCCAAAATCAGATGCGGTGAAGACGGTCACATCTTCCCACATGCCAAGCTCTTCCATGGCGCTGCGAAAGGCGACCATACTATCATTGATCTCACTTTGAAGCTCTGGTAAGCGGCCTGCCTGCTCATCATGTGTATCAAATCCACCCAAACTCACAAAAAAGACCTGGCGATTGATTGGATAGTCCCCAAGGGCATTGCGCAATTCAATCGTTCGGGCCGTTGTTTCCATTTGCTGGCCCAATTTACCATTTGGGAACTTGGTCGTTATGACAGATCTTTCGCGCTCATTTGTGTCGCTGTAATTTTTACTTCTCTGAATACCATTGGCATAGGCATTAGACATATCGCGTGAAAAGATGTTTTCGTGACCAAAATCATTTTCTTCGAAGAAAGCCTCGATTTTATTACGGACGGCATCATCATTATTGATTTTGCTAAGATACGTACTTCTGTCCGCAATGGATAAACCCAATTTCTTTTGGCTGGTAGCTCTGAATTTACGCGCCTTTTTTCCGGCGAGAAAAATTGTATTTTGATCGGCTGTGATAGCTGTATAGACCGGGTCTGCGGTCGGGTCTGAATCGAGAATTTTATCTGCAAACAAGCCTCCCCATCCAGTCGTGCCCCCTTCTGTGCCCAGCGATAACCAGGTCGCTTCCTGATCATTATGCGAGAACAGATGGGCCGGAAGCGGCACGAGTTGACGTTCATAAGACTCGCGATCCGTTGGTTCAATCAGTGTGCCGACATTGCCAATAATCGCCGCTTCGCCATTATTGAACATATCGCGAATACCTGACATATTGGGGGGCATACCGAATTTGCGTCCGTTAAACTCCCTCGCATTGAGCGGATTGAGCTCTAAGAGATTTTTGATATTGCGTGAAGAATCCGCTTTATCTATGCGATAATGTTTCTCTAGGAGTTCTCTTCTGGCGCTGCGCAGCTTGTTATAAGATTCCTGATCCTTAGGAATAATTGTATCGGCATGGTCCATGCCGCCACCCAGATAAACACAGACCAGCGCTTTATAGGGCGATGTGACATTAGCGGCCCAGGCATTGCTGCCGGCAAGTTTGCCCAGCATGCCTGTTGCGCCAGCAAAGCTCATGGCGGATCCAGCCATAAAATTTCTACGGTTTACTTTAGACATTGGATATTTTCCTCTACTTTACTGTATTAAGCCAAATGTGGCGGTACTTGTGATGAGAAGGATCGCAAGTTTAACTCTTGTGGCCCGGTCCTCTTCATTATTGCGATTGGTGATTTCAACCATGGAAATGATTTCGCCAATTTTCTGACGCTCTTTTTCTGTCAAACGTTGGGCTGTGAGTACCAGGTCCAGACGATCCAGCAGGGCCTCAGCGTCATCTGCGACGGCCATTGCGCCTTTATAATTCGGCACAAACAGAGGGGTGCCCGCTTTGGCGTATCGCGGTTTGATGTCGTTAAAGATAAAGGTGGTCATGAAATTTGCGTAGCCTAAGGCTGAGCTTCCATTGGTGGCCTGAAATTCCGGTGTGGTCAGCCCCATATCTCCGCTCTCTGTACCGGGGGCAACATAGCCAGGCCGGTAAAAATTGAAGACGGAACTTGCTTTGAGCGGGTGCTGGGCCAAATGTGTCGCCGGATCATTGGTATCGGATAAAAGTGCAACTTCATCACTGTCCACTTTATCGATATTGAAACTGTGGGCCCAATGCGCAAAGCGTAGAAGGGGTTCACGAATTTTTCCTTCGGTCGGGCTGAGCCTGTTTATATTTTGATGTGCTTTACTATCCAACAGGATTGCGGCGATGGTCGCTTCCAAATCCGAATTCTGACCGCTTCCGAAAACTTCACCATTCGGCGCAATAAACCGTCCGGTTCTGAAAGCCCTGGCCACACGCGCAACATAAGCAGGCTCCGGGTGTGAGGCTGTAAAACGCTGAATTAATTGGCGCGAGATAAAAGGCGCGGTATTGGGGTGCTCGACCAAGGCATCCAAGGCTATCTGTACAGATTCATCCCCTGATGTATCGGCCGGAATGATGACATCCAAAAACGCCTTTTGAGCCGTTGAATGATCTTTTGCATAGATCACCATGGGTTCATAGAAGTCGTTCAGAACGTTTTCTGGCTCACCTGCACGGTTTCTAGCTTGCCAAGGCGCTTTCGCGCTACTTTCAAGTCCGAACCCAGTAAAGACTTTAGCTAATTCAAAGATATCATCATTGTCATAAGTCTCAATCGGCTTGCCTTGGGCGTCCAATTTTGGCGTACCATCCATGTTCAGTTCAACCAGCCCTATGGAGAAGAGTTGCATAATCTCGCGGGCAAAGTTTTCATCCGGCATGCTGCCCGTTTCTGGGTCTGCTTTTGGGTTTCGGCGATAGGCCAGATATTTCGCCATGGCGGCTGAATATGTGACGTCTTCAAGAACTTTTCGATAGGTGCCAAATGCATTTTTAGTAAAAATATCATTCACATAGCCATACATTTCAGGCTTATCATTATCCTGCTCTGTAGCTGTCTCTTATACACATCTGACGCTG
>JARFRJ010000150.1 GCA_029287305.1 Hyphomonas sp.
TCTTCCTCAATCCGACAAGCTTGTTTGAAGCTTTGCCATAGGCATTGCCCGCTCTAACCAGACCAGACGCACCGCCGCAATCAAGATAATCACACCAAGCCCCTGATGGATGAGGGCCAGCCCTATTGGTGCCGCCATGACGAGCGTAAGTATGCCCCAAACGGCCTGCGCCCAGACCAGCCCCGCCATGAGCGCAAAACCCGCGCGGCGATATTTTAGCCAAGCATAGAGTGAAACCGCCATCAGAATATAGGCCAGAAAGCGATGATTGAACTGGGTCGCGGCACGCCCTTCAAACAGGGTACGCCCGCCATAGCCCGGCTCAATATAATTGGATGGGAAAACCTCACCCGCCATAAGCGGCCAGTCCGTATAGGTGCGCCCGGCATCAAGGCCTGCGACTAAAGCCCCTGCGGCCATTTGCACGCCGATCAAAACCAAAAGCAAAACTGCAAATTGGACCGCGCCTTTTTGAATAGGCTGGCCCTTATGCTTGGGGGCAGGGCCAAGCTGAAACCAGGTCCAAGCGGTGAGCGCAATGATCAAAAGCGCCAGAGAGAAATGCGTCATCAGGCGATAAGGCGCGACATCAATCCGGGTCGTTTCCCCGATACCACTGGCCACCATCCACCAACCAATAAAGCCCTGTACCCCACCAAGCGCAATTAATAGGAGCAATCGGGCGGCAAGTGGTCGTGTCAGCCATTTTTTCACTGCGAAAAATACAAAGCCGCCAATGGCAACGAGGCCAATAAGCCGACCAAACTGGCGATGGCCCCACTCCCACCAGAAAATATAGCGAAACTCAGCCAGGCTCATTCCCGCATTTTGCAATTTATATTCCGCAGTGGTTTTGTATTTATCAAACAGGACCTGCCAAGCCTCTGGCGATAAGGGCGGCACAGCGCCTTTGAGCGGCTCCCATTCTGTAATCGACAGTCCCGAATCGGTCAGGCGTGTCGCCCCGCCAATCAGGATCATCGCATAGACAAGGAGGCCTATGACAAGAAGCCAAAGGCGAATATAGGGATGGGCTCCCAGATGATTTGCTTGTAAACTCATATGTCCTAAATGACTTTTAATACCGCCAAGACAAGCCGTCAGATTGGCGCAGAGGAGATTTTAATATGCGTAAACCTATTGCTGGCCTCGCACTGGTGTCCTGGGTCATGTTCTGTGCCATCCTGTTTGCCAGCTTTAGCACCATGCTTGCGGACAGTCCGCGCCTCATTCAACTCCTCTTTTATGCCATAGCGGGCATTATCTGGATATTGCCGATGAAATTCCTCTTTGC
>JARFRJ010000152.1 GCA_029287305.1 Hyphomonas sp.
ATTATCAGATGTGTCGTCGCTCAAGGGAACCTCACAAAGCAAGCGCGAAAAGGAATCACGCAGTCATATTATTGATCAAATCTAGCAGCAAAACCCATAGACTTAAAGCATTTGCAACAAAAGAGAGAGCTAGAGCGTATCAGAGCGAATAAGAGCTATCCGAACCTGTTCTGTTCCATTCTTGCTGCGGAATACGCCTAGAAAACGCAAAAAATATCAGCAATCGCAGCGCTAATCTTTGCGCAAGCCACGCTGTGGCTCGTTGCGCTGCTCGTCGCGCTGCTCGTCGCGTTGCTCGTGCGGCTCAAATGGCTCTCTTTGGCTTGAAAACGCTCTGCTTTTCCTATTCGCGTGACCACCATCCACGTCGTTTTGAACGCGGCTCGGCCACCTCTTCCTCAACGGTCGGTTCGGGCTCTGCTTCAACCTGTAATTCCGGCTCTGCTTTTCTCTCTGGCACAGGCAGAACAGGTTTTTCTCTCTCTATGTCCAGCACACTTGAACCTGTCGCAGGCTCTGAGACTGGTATAACTGGTATATCAGGGTCAGGCGACATAGAAGTCCCGCCTATATCAGGTGCAATATCGACTATATCAGGTGCAATATCGGCCATATCCGGATCAAAATGACCCTGTTTAGGTTCAGTTTCGCTGGGTTCATCCGGTTCAAAACTGTTCGTTTCTGGTTCAGAGGGAAGGTCTGTCACAGATGTTTGATTATCTTGCATATCAACGGACGCCTCTGCGGGCGCGTCTGCCTCTTGATCAGAGCTTGACCCTGTATGTGCAACTGGATCGCTCTCATCGGGTATAGCCGGTACATGCTCCGCTTCGCTCTGCTCTGCCTGCATCAGATCAACAGGACCCGTCTCAACTGTGGCAAGGTCAGCAGTGTTAGAGTCAGCAGTAGTAGGCTCGACCTGAGCCTCAGATGGAACAGGAGCCTCTATATCCGTTTGTGTGTCACCGGCTTTGAGAGCTTCTTCCTCTGGTGCTGGTGCTGGTGCGGTCGCCTCAGCCGAAGCCTGCGCTTCCGCTTCGACTTTCTCAGGTGCAGCCGTCTTTACAGCATTCTTGTCTGACGTCTTACGACGCGGCCGGCGGGGTTTTGGCGGGATGTCCTCTAAGGCAGTTTCACTTTCGACCTCAGGGGGCTCCGCACGAGGCGGCGCTAAAGTCTCCAAACCTTCATCAAGGACTTGCGAAACAATAAGGCTAAGCCCGTCTAGTAAAGCGCCGCCATCTTCGGGCGGTAAATCCTTGCCCTTAGGCGCTTTACTTTGAATAGATGGCAGGGCCAATGCACTGATAAGCGCCTTGGCGGCCTGGATCGCTGTCACGCTCTCCTCAAAATCCCTGCGATTGCGGCGGCCACCACGACGACCGCGACGACGACGCCGTTTTAGCGATGCGTCGGTCCCATTGCGCGGATCATCCTCCTCGCCTTGTGCGGCCTGGGTTTCACTTGCCGCCTCATTCTCGGCATCTTCCAGAATATCTGAAGAGCCTGCCTCTGGTGCTACAGATTTTTGACTTGGCTTGCGCCGCCCACGCCGGCGATCGGTGCGCTTGGGTGCCTCATCACTTGGCCGCTCGGCTTCACCCGCCGCATCGTCAATCTCAGCCTCAGAGATTTCCAGACTGTCTGCAAAGGCTTGGTCATCCGGATCCCCTTCAATCAGAGGCTGCGCAGAAGGTCTTTGTTTGACCGAGGAATCAAGGGTTGCATCCAATGTAAAACTGCCGGGCAGTATGGCACTGTCAGAGGTGATCGACAGGTCGACCCCCGCCGTCTTCTCAATCTGAGACACTGTCTCACGCTTATGGTTTAAAAGATAAAGCGCGACCTCCGCAGGCGCGGTCACCGATAGGGACAAGAGCGAATTATTGGCCGCGCGCGTCTCAATCGCTCGCAATAATTGCAAAGCAGCCGATGGAATAGAGCGGATACGGCCTGTACCTTCACAAGCCTCGCAGGGCGCAGAGCTTGCTTCCAAAATCCCTGAGCGTCGACGCTGGCGGGACAGCTCCATCAGACCAAATTGTGAGATATGGCCATTATGAATGCGCGCCCGGTCGAGCGCGAGCCCATCCTTCATCTTCTTTTCAACGGCCCGAATATTCTTCTTATCCTCCATATCAATGAAGTCGATAATGATTAGCCCGGCCAGATCGCGCAAGCGCATTTGCCGGCACGCCTCTTCAGCCGCTTCCAAATTGGTGCGCGTGGCGGTCTGCTCAATATTCTTTCCACGGGTGGATTTGCCTGAATTGACATCTATGGCAACCAGCGCCTCGGTTTGGTCAATGACAATATATCCCCCCGATGGCAGAGGCACCGTCGGAGAGAAAATTGTGTTCAATTGCTCTTCAACTTTGCGCGCGGCAAAGAGAGGGCTTGGATCTTTCCACTGTTTGACCTTGCGCGCCTGGCTCGGCATCAGCAATTTAGCCAAATCCTTCGCTTCGCGATAGGCCTCTGGACCTTGGATCAGAACTTCTTCAATATCCTTATCATACAAATCTCGCATCGCCCGATGCACAAGCCCACTTTCCTCATTGATCAGACTGGGCGCATAGGAATTCATGGTGCGCTCACGAATATTGTCCCAAAGTTTTTGCAAATAATCAAAATCGCGACGGATATCGCTTTTATTACGCTTGGCACCGGCTGTGCGCACGATCAACCCCATGCCTTTTGGGGTCTCAAAACCTTTAATAATACCCTTTAGTCTTTTACGATCAGAATGGCTGGATATTTTACGGGAAATCCCTCCCCCGCGCGGCGTATTCGGCATTAAAACGCAATACCGCCCGGCCAGAGATAAATAGGTTGTCACCGCCGCGCCCTTATTGCCTCGCTCCTCTTTGACGACTTGGATCAGCATGACTTGGCGCCGTTTGATGACTTCTTGAATCTTATAGCGACGTAAAAGGCTGAGGCGCTTTTTCTCGATCTCTTTCTGGCTAACCGTGGGAGGTTTCGAGCTTGCGTCCTCTGCATCTGGATCGGAATATCCAGTGCCAGACCCGCTATCCTCTTCACTCTCACCCTCATCCTCTTGCAGGATCAGATCACCGTCTTCTTCATCCGGAATACTGTCCGGATCAATATCGGACGGATCATCGGCTTCATCATCCTCGCTCTCCTTGGCGGCCAGTTCTTCGGCCTCGCGTAAGAGCGCCTCACGATCTGCTTGTGGCAATTGATAATAATCAGGATGAATTTCACTAAACGCCAAAAAGCCATGACGATTGCCGCCATACTCTACAAAAGCAGCCTGAAGTGAGGGTTCTATCCGAGTAACTTTTGCCAGATAGATATTGCCGCGCAGTTGTTTCTTACCAGCGGCCTCAAAATCAAAATCGTCGACACGGCCATCTTTGACCAAAGCGACGCGGGTCTCTTCCGGGTGGACCGCGTCGATTAACATGAATTTGCTCATTACGTTTAACCTTCTTTGTGAGCCTGACAGGGGCGCACGAATACAGTGCGCTCACAAACAGCCAGGTTGTATATCTTTGTATGTTCTGGATATGACGGACCGAGCCTATAGGCCTTGCCTGATAAGGCATGTCAGACCATTTACGGGCTGTGCAAATTTGGTGCGCAGTCATCATTATTCCAGTCTTTTGAAACAGGATCGCAGAGTTTTCAAAGCGGCGGTTTCAAGAAAATTTTAAAAAGCGCTTAACGCGCAGGAGCATACATGCCGGAGTTTTGGCCGTTTGAAAAGCAATGAATTGGCCAATCCCGTATTTTTATAGGTTTTGCGCAAAGGGGATCCAATGACGGCGCAGTCAAGGCTCATACATTTACAAAGGACTTTAAGCATTTGCGATTATGTTGAAATCGCCTGAGCGCTTTAAAAGTCTGTTTTTAAGCTGGGGTGGGCGAGGCACGCAATCCAAGCTGCTCTGAAAACGGTTTTCTACATAGTCCCAAAGCATATTTTGGATATAGCGGATAGATATGACCAATTATGAGAATGGGTTTTCCGTGCCAATCTCTTTGGTTTGAGAGGATGTGATCAGAAGCGCACTTAAACCTTGCGTGATCGCAAGCAAAGCCATAGCAATCAAAGCCGCGATGAGCCCATATTCAATTACGGTGCTTCCGGAAGTGTCTTTGAAGAAACGCGAAATTACATTCATGTCTTTGCCGCTTACTGATTGGGCGCTTGGAATGTAAACACATCCCAATTCTACGCATACTTAAAATACAACGGAAAGCGTTAACAATCCATTTACGAAATACTTATGTCTGTAAAAAAGACACTAAACAATATTCGAATCTAATGCAATGAAGCCGTTTTAGATAACTGGAACTCATAAAACTGTTTGGCAAATATTGAAAAAACCGGTTTGCATTAAATTCGAGAAAAAAGGAGACGCATAGACTATACGTCTCCTTTTCAGTGTTGAGAGCCAGTTAAAAACACTAAGCTCAAAGAACATTTATATCTTGCCAGAAGGCCTATAGTCATAATGACTATGTTGCTGGCATGGCGTCAGAAACGTCCTGAAATGTGTTGTTCAGACCTGTGCCAACACCTTGGACAGCTGAAATGATAGCGACACCGATCAGAGCGGCCAAAAGACCATATTCGATAGCGGTTGCGCCGGACTCGTCATTGAAAAAGCGATTGATAAGTTTCATTGTAAACTCCTATTAGGTTTAAGTTATATCCTGTTATGTGTTAAGTTGTTCTAGGATGAATACAAACTACCCAAAGGAGTTAAAGAAAGCGTAAACAAAAAACGCCTTAAATGCATTTTTTTACATTTAAAACAGTGAGTTACCATATCGTTTGGAGGGGGAACCTAACCTAAAGAGCAGGTTTTTCTGCTTTTGATCAGGGTGTAATTTTCTTATTTAATTAAGGTATGAAAGGCTTAAAACGTTTACGGTTCTTTTAGGGGCACCTTAAAGCTTAAGCCTGTAAGCAATACTTCAAAATGGCTTTTTGAACATGCAAACGGTTTTCAGCCGCCTCAAAAACCAAAGAGCGCGGCCCATCTATAACCTCGCCAATAACTTCCTCGCCTCTATGGGCGGGCAAGCAGTGCAGGAACACCGCCTCTGGCTGCGCCAAATCCATGATCGCTTCCGTAACGGCAAACTCAGCCAAGTCTTCCAAGCGTTTGGCAGGATTTTCATCCCCCATAGACACAAATGTATCTGTCACAATGACATCCGCGTCTTGCGCAGCCTCTTCTGCACTCTCGAAAACCTCTATCGCGCCGCCTGCACTCATCGCAGCCTCTATCGCGCCTGCGCTCGGGGCGTAGGCTGACGGCGTTCCAATCGCCAGTTCAAAGCCAAACTGTGCCGCCGCTTCAATATAGCTGGTACAGACATTATTGCCATCACCAAGCCAGGCGATGCGTATGTTTGACAGGTTGAGCCCGTATTCTTCCAGTGTCATCAAATCTGCCATTATCTGGCAGGGGTGAGATTGATCAGACAGACCATTAATCACTGGAATAGACCCCGCCCTTGCAATGGTTTCCAAAGTTGTGTGGTCCCGGACGCGCATCATCAGCGCATCGACATAGGCCGATAGGACAATAGCGGTATCTTCCAGGCTCTCGCCGCGTCCGATTTGTGTTTCGCTTGAGGAAACGACAAGGCTTGTCCCACCCAATTGGCGCATGCCCATATCAAAACTGAACCGAGTACGGGTAGAGTTTTTCTCAAAGAGCATCGCTAAAGTATGCCCAATTAGGGGCGCGTGCGGCGGGGCGAGCCCTTTGGGCCAGCCAGCACGCGCCTGCTTCATGGCTTTGGCATCTGCCAATATAGCCGCGAGACTATCCTTTGAGATATCTGTCAAATTAAGGAAATGTTTGAGCATTTTCATACCCTTTCATGAAAGCTGGGGTCTGTTTTCACAACAGAGGATAGACATGGCAGCTTCCCTTTATGCCGCGCTGAGGGCATCATCCAATACACCTATGGCCTGGCGTACATCTTTAGCTTCAATAATCAGGGGCGGGGCCAATCGTAAGACATTATTCCCGGCAACACCGACAAGCAATTGACGCTCACGGGCGGCCACTTGCAGAGGCTTTGGCGCATCTTTCATCATCAGGCCACACAGGAGGCCCTTGCCGGTCACACCCAGGACTTTATCTGAATGCGTATCGGCCAAGGACTTCAAGCCTTGCGTCAATGTACCGGAAATATGTCGGACATGCTCCAGAAAGGCAGGGTCTGTCATAATATCCCAAACGGCATTACCTACCGCCATGGCAAGGGGATTTCCGCCATAAGTCGAGCCATGTGAGCCGGGCTGCATGACGCTGCCAACCGCTTCTGTGGTTAAACAGGCTCCAAAAGGAAAGCCCGCCCCTATGCCTTTGGCGAGACACATAATGTCTGGCTCGGCCGCTTCAGCCCAATCATGGGCAAAAAGCTTGCCTGTTCGTCCCATGCCGCATTGGACTTCATCATATATCAGCAAGGCCCCGCGTTCATCACACAGCTTGCGTAAACCGGTTAGACAGACCTCCGGGATCGCGCGCACCCCGCCCTCGCCTTGCACAGGCTCAACCATTACAGCCGCCGTTTTCTCATCAATGGCCGCATCCAGCGCGTCATGGTCACCATATTCCACGTGTTTAAAGCCCGGTAGAGGTTGCCCGAACCCTTCCAGATATTTGGGATTTCCCCCGGCATTGATCGCACCAAGAGAGCGCCCATGAAAAGCGCCGGTGAAGGTTACAATATCTGTTCGTTCAGGCGCGCTATTCGCCCAATGATATTTGCGGGCGGATTTTAAGGCGCATTCAATCGCTTCTGTGCCGGAATTGGTGAAGAAAACGCGATCGGCAAAACTCTCCTCACAGATTTTACGCGACAATTCTTCTGCGGCAGGCACGCGAAACATATTGGATGTATGCCATAATTTGGCGGCTTGCTCTTGCAATGTCTTGACCAAGACAGGGTGGCCATGGCCAAGCGCCGTGACCGCGATACCGGAAATGAAATCGAGATAAGGGGTGCCGTCTTCGGTGAACAGGTTCACGCCTTCCCCGCGGACAAAAACCTCTGGTGGAGGGGCATAAACTGGCATTATGTGCTGGCGCTGATCGTGCATATGTATTGTCCTGTTGTGTTGAGTGTCGACGCGCATCAGGATCGCATCTCTTTACGCTTTAAGAGCATTTTAAATCTGCCCTGACAAGAAAGCCTGCGAGGAATTTTTCCTAGATTTTAATTTGAAGCGCATTTCTGCAAAGGGTTTACGATGGCCAGCGGAACGGGCGGCGCAACGGCCAGCGCAACGGGCAGCGCAACGGGCAAAAACCGCTCTGATCGCATGAAAATCTCAAACATTTACATGAATTAACCGCTTTGTAATGCAGAAAGCCTCCTATAGGGCTTGACGTATAACAATAAAAGATTATTGTTTAACGGTAAATTGAATCGGGATTTCAACAGTTTCCTCTTCCTCAATATCCACTGTTTTCATTTTGGTTCAATTTACACCCTTATATGGTTTTGTTCTGATTGTGCCTTTGCATTCCTTCTGCGGTACTTGTAAACTGAACATAAGCCCACTTTGTTCAATCCATCATTCTTAAATTTTTTTGCACGTTTAGAGCGTGTGTGCGCTAAGTTCAGCGAAACAATATCCCTTTATAAAGACGCTTGCCCAAAAGCCAAAGCCCGGTGACCACCATGGCGAAGGCCAGAAAGGCTGAAAGCTTCATCCACCAAGTGTCTATTTTGTCCTCGCCTGTCATATCCAGTATATGAAAGCGCCAGAAAATATCAAAGATACGCCAATTGCGCGTGCGTATGGTTACAATCTCGCCTGTATCTGCCCGTATATAGACCCGCGCGCCATCTTGCTGATAGGTTAGAACCCAGACGGGCAAAGCGCCGCGATATTCACGCGGCGGGTCTTCTGCCAACCAATCTATACGGATCGGATCGCCCATCTGCGGAACTAGGCCAGAACGCGCAATCTGGCGCGCTTCATCTTTATTGAGGGCATCTATTGGCAGGCCTGTATCCGCAGCATGCAACGACCAGCCTGCCTCTGTCTGTAATTTCCAGACAGGCTTTCCCAAGCGGAGCATAGGCT
>JARFRJ010000175.1 GCA_029287305.1 Hyphomonas sp.
GATTGGCGCTGTGGTGGAGACCGGATTGGCGCGCGAGAAAATTCTTGCCCTGAGCCCGGGCGAACAGGCCGAGATTGCCGATTGGCAGATCACTCTGGATCGGGTCGAGAGTATTGAAGGCCCCAATTGGTATGCAGACCGGGCCCTTTTGACCGCCAGCAAAAAGGGTCGAAGCCATAATCTGCAACCTGAAAAACGTTATTATCCCGCCGCGCGAATGCCCACCACAGAAACCGCCATTCACAAAACCTGGCGCGGAGATATTTACGTCGCCTTTGGGGATCGACGCGAGGTTGACGGGCAAACCCGCTATATTTTCCAGATTTATTTCAATCCGCTGATAGACCTTGTCTTTCTTGGTATTTTCCTGATCGGTCTGGGCGGCCTTCTGGCCCTATTTGGCCGAGGCCGGAACTTTTCCCGTCCTGACAAGGCTCACATCAAAGCCAGTTCCACATGACACGCTTCGGTCTAATAGTCTTGCTTCTATTTTGCATGGGATTTGTCGATCAACCCTTGGAGAACCCGCGCGAGGAAGCACGCGCTTTAAAGCTTATGGATGAGATCCGCTGTGCCGTGTGCGAAAATGAGCCCATTTCGCAAAGCCGCACACAAATGGCCGCCGATATGCGCCAGCGCGTCCGGCTATTGATTGAAGACGGGGCGAGCAATGCAGAGGTTCGGGCTTGGTTTGAGGATCGCTATGGCGCGTTCATTCTGTTTCGTCCGCCTTTACAGGGCTATTTGGGGATTGCCCTTTGGGGGTTGCCCTTTCTTTTCCTCCTTATAGCGGGCGGCGTTATTTTTGCGCTCCGTGTCGGCAGGCGAAAAACGCAAAATATTGAAACCGTGGAAGCCGATGCCTTTGATCCAGCGCCGCCAGAGTGACGCTTGATCTGGCAAAATAAACGTATTGAAGACCTGATTTAAAGACTGAAACAGGACTGTTTTATTATCTAACGGTATTTTAACAGGTATTTTTTGACAATTACACTAGATTGGTCTTCTTAGACCCATATGAACAAAACTCAGGATACAAATATGAACTGGAAAATCTTAAGCCTGGCAGGCCTTGTTTTGAGCCTGTTTGCCTATACCGCGCTGACTGTAAACGAGGCACGTGACGGGATTGCGCATGCGGACCCGATTGTGGTCGCCCCGCCACAAGGTGCGCCGCTTAGCTTTGCGGACCTGATTGACCGGGTCAGTCCGGCTGTTGTCAGTGTGAATGTGCGCGGCGAGCGGGTGATAGAGAATAATCGTTCCGATGATTTCCTTGAACGTTTCCGCGGATTTCCCGAGTTTGATGAATTTCTCCAACGCCGCCGTGATGAAAACGCAGAGGAAGACGAACCGCGCACACAGGAAACACGCGGTCTTGGGTCTGGTTTTTTCATTTCTGCGGACGGATTTATTGTCACCAATCATCATGTCGTGCGGGAAGCCACAGAAATTCAGGTCGTCATGCATGATGGCACAGAACATGATGCCGAATTGATCGGAACAGACCCGGACACGGATCTGGCGGTCTTGAAGGTCAATGCGGATGCAGAGTTTCCCTATGTTGAATTTGAATCCACAGAACCCGTGCGGGTCGGCGATTGGGTTATTGCGCTTGGCAATCCGTTCGGTCTTGGCGGCACGGCGACAGCCGGTATTGTCTCAGCCAAGGGCCGGGCCATAGGGGGATCGAACTATACCGATTTTATCCAGATTGATGCCTCTATCAATCGCGGAAACTCAGGCGGACCAACCTTTGATCTGAATGGTCGTGTGATCGGTGTAAACACACAAATCCTCTCGCCGACAGGTGGGTCGGTTGGCATCGGCTTTGCTATCCCCTCTGACCTTGCGGTTAAGGTGACCAATGATATTATCGAAAATGGCGGCGTGACGCGGGGCTGGCTCGGCGTCATTATCGGGGATTTCCGGCCTGAATTTGCCGAAGCTCTGGGTGTAGATAATGGCAAAGGGGCGCTGGTCGCCAATGTCTCTGATGACAGTCCTGCGCAGAAAGCCGGATTGGAGCGCAATGATGTGATCACCGCATTAAACGGTGAAGAGATTGAAGATGCGAGCCAGCTTACCCGGCTCGTCGCAGACCTGAAAGTGGGCGAGGAATATGCCTTTGAAATATTGCGCCTTGGTGAGGCGCAAACCATTACTGTGACGATTGGGAAACGTCCAAGTGATGTGTCCGCATTGGCCAATACGGGCGGTAATTCCACCCCGGAAGACCCCGACGCGGAAGCTAATACGGATCAAGCCGCATTTGGCGTCACTTTCCAGCCGCTCGACACAGAAATGCGCGAAAAAATGGGTCTGGATGCTAAAGATGCGGGATTGCTCGTTGAAAAGGTTTCACAGGACAGCCCCTTCGCAGACAGTATGCGTCCGGGCTTTGTCCTGCTTGAGGTCAATGGCGTCTCTATGACATCGCTCAAAGCGTTGCAAAAAGCCTTTGCCGACGCGACAGCCTCCGGGCGTGAACGGGTCTTGATCACATTACATACGGGCCGCGGGATTAATTTCACGACAATTGAAATTCCCGAAGACGCGCAGAAATAAACGAACGTAAACTGAGTATAAAGCGCCGGTCCCGGTGCCCCTCAACTTTATAGAGGAGACGAAAATGCAGGTTTTGGTGATCGAAGATGACAAGGATATGGCCGCCTTCATCTCAAAAGTCTTAAGCGAGGTTGGCCATAGTGTTGATACCGCTTCAGATGGTGAGATGGGTTTGCGGCTGGCCCGGGAAGGACAGTTTGATGCCCTAATTGTCGACCGCATGTTGCCGGAAAAAGACGGCCTCACCCTGGTTCAGGAATTTCGCGATGGCGGGGGCACGGTGCCGGTTCTGTTTCTGTCTGCACTTGGTGAGGTTGATCATCGCGTCGAAGGTCTTAAAGTTGGCGCCGATGATTATCTGGCCAAACCCTTTGCACCGAGTGAACTGGCAGCCCGTCTTGATGCCTTGGCGCGGCGTCAAATGGGGGATACCCCGGTCACACATTTGCGAGTGGGTGATCTTGAAATGGATTTGCTCGGACGAAAAGTGACCCGCGCGGGCCAGAAAATCGATTTGCAGCCCCGCGAGTTTCGCCTGCTGGAATATTTGATGCGCCATGCCGGACAAGTGGTCACGCGCACCATGCTGCTTGAAAAAGTCTGGGATTACCATTTCGACCCACAGACCAATGTGATTGATGTGCATATCTCTCGCTTGCGTGGCAAGATTGATAAAGGCTTTGATGAGGCGCTCTTGCATACTGTGCGCGGGGCGGGCTATCGCCTGCAGGCATGATGTTTCCAATACCCGGCTTATTTCGGACCACAACGTTTAAGCTGGCGCTGGTACACACGGCTGTATTTGCCGTCTTTGTCGTCGGCTTACTCATTTACCTCTATACCTCGACCGTTGTCTTTGTGCGCTCAGAGGCGGCGGCGAGCCTTGAGGCGGAATTCTCAGAACTATTGACCGTCTATGAGCGGGGTGATCTGGGACAGCTTAGCCGATCTGTGCGGGAGCGGTCTTCAGCGTCCATGCCCGGCACGCGGCAATTCCTGTATCTGTTGCAGGATGCGGATGGGGAAAAAATTGGCGGGCAATTGGCGGGCCTGCAAGTGTCTGATGAGACCGTCTCCAAGAAGCTGTTTATCGACATCGAATATCCCAAACCTGATGGCAGCTTCGAGGCGCGCCCCTCAGAAGGACGGTTTGCCCGTCTTGAAGACGGTGTGATCCTGTTTATCGCTTATGATATTGATGAATTTTTGGGGGTCTTGCCACGGATTACACGCGTTGTCTGGACCGCGGCCCCCATAGGGCTTCTCATGTCTCTTCTTGGCGGTATTATTGTCTCACGCTCGGCGGCGCGCCGGGCGGATGAACTTGCCAATACGGCCAAAGCGGTGATGGGCGGTGATTTTAGCCGCCGCGTGCCCGTGGACGGGTCCGGCGATGAATTTGATCGTTTGGGCGAACAGCTCAACGCCATGCTGGAGCGGATTGAGCAATTAATGCAATCCTCGCGCCATATCGGGGACGCCATTGCGCATGATTTACGCTCACCGATCACGCGTCTGCGCAATCGCCTTGAGACGGCATTAAGCACGCCGCTCTCTCATCATGATGCAGAGGATGCGCTCGGTCATACACTGAACGAGGTGGATGCAGTTCTGGCGACATTCAACGCTATTTTACGCCTTTCGCGCCTAGAAGCGGGCGAAGCGGCGCGGATGGTTCCAACCGATATTACGGCGCTGATGCTGGAATTGGGGGAGCTTTATGAGCCGGCATGCGAGGCGGCCGGGCTGGAATTTTCCTCTGATATTGGCCGGGCCCTGACGGTCAAGGGGGATCGCAGCATGATCGCGCAAGCTCTCTCCAATCTCATTGATAATGCCATTAAATATACCCCGCCGCCGGGTCAAATTCGCCTAGAGGCCGCCAAGGCCCGCGACAATAAAGTGGTTATTCGGGTGATTGATACCGGCCCTGGTATTCCTGAAGGGGATAGAGAAAGCGTGATGAAACGGTTTGTACGTCTGGAAGTCAGCCGTTCTGAACCGGGCTCTGGGCTTGGCCTCTCGCTCGTCAAAGCGGTTGCCGATATTCACAAAGGTGAGTTTGAGTTCAGCGATGGCGGCGGCGGCGCGGACCGGGCAGGTCTTGTTGCCAGTCTGCGCCTACCACGGGGCTGAACGCGCCATGTTGAGCATAAACCCGCTTGGGCCAACCCCAAAGGCCGCCTTGGATCAGGCCAGCGCTCATGCGCCCTATCTTGCCCGTCTCTCCCGTCAATATGGGGAGGTTCTGGATCAGGCCGAGGAAATTGGCCTAGAAGACTGTTTCCAGACTATTCTGACACGCATCCGTGAACGGGTTTCCGGTACGGATGAAGCGGACTTTATGTCTAGCTTACGCCGCGCCAAGCAAAAGGCGCACCTCATCCTTTCTGCGGCAGACCTTTGCGGCGCTTGGCCGGTTATGAAGATCACCGCCGGGATGACGGCCTTTGCCGATTGCGCGACCGCCGCCGCGCTCGACTTTGCCTGTCGCCATTATCACTGTGCGCCAAAGGGCCTGTTTCTGATTGCACTCGGTAAAATGGGTGCATATGAGCTTAATTATTCCAGCGATATTGATATTGTCGCCTGTTTTGATCCTGATATTTTTTGTCAGGGCGAGGAGCAGGCCGCCCGCAAAGCGGTTAAAATCATTCAGCATGTCATTCGCCTTCTGGAAACACAGACAGAAGACGGATATGTCTTGCGGACAGATTTCAGATTACGCCCGGACCCGCGCTCGACAAAGCTGGCTGTCTCCACGCGTATGGCCGAGCTGTATTATGAGCGCCAGGGCCAGAATTGGGAACGCATGGTCTGGCTCAAAGCCCGCCCCTTTGCCGGCGATCAAGCGCGCGCGGCCAGTTTTCTCGCAGACTTGCAGCCCTTTATCTGGCGCCATCATATGGATTATTGGGCCATAGAAGACATTCATGCCATTAAGGCGATGATTAATGCCTCCGGCGACCGCAAAGCCCTAGATACGCTGTCGCCAGATGTCAAACTGGGCCCCGGCGGTATTCGCGAGATTGAATTTTTCGTACAAACCCAACAGCTTATTCTGGGGGGGCGGGACGGCGCTCTTCGTCAAAGCGATACGCTGGGGGCTTTAGACGCCTTGGCCGCCTGCGGCGCTGTGGAAAAAGAAACGGCCCATGCGCTCGCAGAGGCCTATAAGGCGCTGCGCGGGGTCGAGCATCGCATACAGATGCGCCTTGATGCACAGGACCATAAGGTGCCGAAATCTGAAATGGCCCGATATGATGTGGCCTGTCTCACCGGGTACACAGATATACAGGCCTTTGATATCAATTTGCGGGCCCTGCGCCATCAGGTCAACGCGCATTATCAGGCCTTGTTTGGGCAGCAGGCCCGCCAGCTTAGTGCGGCCCAGTCCGGCAATCTGATCTTTACCGGCGTTGACAATGATCCCGGCACGCTGGCCACATTGCACCGCCTTGGATTCCACAAACCGGAGACTGTGATAGAAACCGTTCGCGATTGGCATCGCGGTCATATCGCCGCCTGTCGCAGCGCACGCGGGAGAGAGATTCTGACCGCCTTCTTGCCCGAACTTTTGAGCGATATGGGCCAGACAGGTCGCCCTGATGAGGCGTTTGAGGCATTTTCACGCTTTATGGAGCGCCTTTCCTCAGGGGTGCAAACCCTGTCCATGTTGCGCGCTGAAGCCGATTTAAGGCGCGATCTGATCGCCTCTCTGGCGCTTGCCCCCTCTTTGGGGGCCCGGCTTGCCAAGCGGCCCAATCTCCTAGAGGCCCTGGTTCGGCGCGATCTGGTCACGCCGCCGGAAATGAAGCCGGGCATCGACTTTGAAGCCTGCCTGAATGAAGCCCGGCTATATGTGCGCGATGCGCAGTTTCTGATCAGTCATGATGTTTTGCATGGCCATATATCGCCGGAAGCGGCGGGGACCGCGCTTTCAGATATCGCTGACTGGTCTGTCCAGTCTATGGCAGAGGTCGCCGCGGCGGAATGCGAAGCCAAATTCGGACCGATGCAGGGCGATTGGGGTGTGTTCGCGCTTGGGCGCTATGGCGGGCGCGCAATGACGGTGACCTCTGATCTTGATATTATGCTGATCTATGACACGCAGGCAAACGGGGGCCCGGCCTGGTTTACGCGTTTCACGCAAAGACTGATAACCGCTCTGTCTGCACAGACAGCCGAGGGCGCGCTGTATGACGTGGATATGCGTTTGCGCCCATCAGGCAATGCTGGGCCTGCGGCGGTTAAACTCGCCAGTTTCAAAACCTATCATCAGACCTCTGCTTGGACTTGGGAACATATGGCGCTAACGCGCTTACGCCCGATTATCACCAAGGGAAAAATTGGTCCGGCTGTGCTTGACTTTACCCGTACTCTTTTGGCTGAGCCGCGTGAAGCGGAGAGACTTCGCCAAGACATAGGAAATATGCGCCAGCGCCTTTTTAAGGAAAAGAGAAAGACCGCGCTCTGGGATTTGAAACAGGGGCCGGGCGGTCTTGTCGATATTGAATTTATTATCCAGCATGGTCTGTTATCGCTTGGGACGAAAGACGCGCTCACGCCGAATTTACAGACCGCCATTTCAAAGCTCACCGATGCCCGGATTTTCAGCGCTGAAGACAGTCTAGACCTATCCGAGGCGCTTCAGACACTTTCCGGCCTGCAACAAGTCTTGCGCATTGCGATTGGTGACAGGGTCTATCCGAGCGAAGCGTCTACAGGTCTAAAGGTGCGTCTGGCTAAAACGGCGGGGCAGCCTGATTTCACCGCGCTTGAAGCTAAGCTGGTAGAGCTGAAAGAGACAATTGCCAGAGTGCGGGCTCGCCGCATTGGCCCTCTGGCGTAAACCATTCCCCATCCATACAGGGGCAAAGGGACAGACACCTATGCCTATCGCGTCTGCTTGTACAGGTTCTGTTTTACCTCGCACGTATATGAAGGCGGGTAAAATAACAGTGCTCCAAAAGGCGCTGAAGGGATTTATCTATCGGCGGGCCATTGTCTTATAGTCTGCCTCGACCTCTTCACCAATTTTCCATTTAATCCGCAAGGCATGAGCGGTAAGCTCTGTTTGAGCGGCGTCCGCCAGAGTTTGGGCCTCGATCAGCTTTTCAGCTTCTGCTTCAAAACTTTTGGCGGTGCAGCTCATCACCGACATGGCGACGATTTCCTCTTGCGTATTAGTGGTAATGCTAAGCAGGCATTCGCCATTTTGCTTCTGGCTTCCGGCAATGAAAGGATAGCCGACTGTCTGAAGATTGGCGGGCGTATATTGCCCATCAAAGCGGATTTCATAAGGAATACTGTCCGATTGTGCATGGGCCGGGCTGACCATAATCGGGGTAAGGGCGAAAAGGCCTGCCGCTAAAAATGACGTCCAGCCTTGAGTATATGTTGTTTTGTGTTTCATGATTTCTCCTCTATGACACATTTATGACAGTCTGTCATCTATTTGTCACAAAAAAGTTATAAAAAAGTTACAAAAACTATAATATTGTTACATAACGCCCTTTACTTCAGGCCATATAAATATGGGTCTCATGAAGAAGACAGGGTTTTGGCCCTGCCAGAAATAGGTGTGCCCTTTTGGCGTCTAGGTCAAAATGATCCACAGGCTCAGACCTGCCCTCTCTCAGGCAAAATAGAGAGGACCGGGCTCTATCCCTTTTTTAGCTTCAGGCTAAAGGTGTCTCCCCACATATCATGTGTTCCTGTCTCACCGATAAAGCTTGCAGGTCGTTGCGCTGCCCGATGAGGCTTCCCGACCAAGCTTGTCGTTGCGCTGCCCGACCAAGCTTGTCGTTGCGCTGCCCGAACCGCGCAGCTTTGTAGGTAAATGTTTTAATAGCTTATAGGCCAAATGGCATGACAAGCTTGGACGATATGCCATTTTGACCCTATTCAGCCTGATTTCCTCTCCTCTGATGGTCAAGGGGTTTATCCGCTTGGCGGAGCTTCGCCCCCTTGACCCTCAGAGGAGAGTAAGACGCATTCGCAAAATATGAGGCAGGCTGTGGGGGTATAGAAGGTTTATAAGAGCCTGCTTCATTTTTTTAAGACTGTATCTCAGTCTCAATCTACGGGGCAGCCTCTACAGAGAATTTGCGCCCTAGCAAGGCTTGAACCCAGTCTCTTGGCCCTCCCCCGCTCAAATGAAGGTTCCCCCCGCTCAAACCCTCACCTTTTGGTCAGGGTCTCAGGTCATAGGATAGGCGGATCGACCTAAAAGGTCAGTGATATCCAGATGGGTTTTTCGATATTTCTATCTTCAAGCGGCGGGGCACACTCCGTCAAACCTGAAACTTTAAAATCTAAACCCTGAACACACACACTCAAACAAACACCTTTTGGAGATACCCCCATGAAAACCATCAAAT
>JARFRJ010000288.1 GCA_029287305.1 Hyphomonas sp.
AAGGGATCGACGCGCAAGAGGCGCTCTCTGCGCTTGAGGAACTGGTCAAAAGTGGCTTTGGAGAACTTGCCGGCGACCGCGAAGAGGATGCAGCAAAGACCGATCTGGACTAGGTGCAAACCGATTTGTCGAAATAGGGCAAAGGTTTACGCCTCACAATGAGGCCCATCCAAAGCGCTTTTAGGCTAAGTGTGCGCAGCGAAGACCAGCGGGGGCAGAGCATATAAAACAGATTTAGAGGCCCGTTAAATTCATTACATTTTATTAATATTTTATTATTACAAAAAAGTAATGCCGCCTTAAGGTATGGAACGGCGCGTTCCGTAGTGTTGATTTAAACGGTCCTTGCGCTTTATTTGCAAGCTGTAATACAAACTTGGTCTGCTCGAGCAAAGAGAGGCTATACTTTAAGACAGCGCCCCATACAGATGCCCATAGCCCCTCTCTGTTAATTTTGTCTTAAATATTGCAAGGGCTAAACCCATTTTATATCTTTGGCCCGTATCCTCCTTTGATTGAAGGGGCCTGCAATCCTTCATGATCCAATTTTGGGGGTCCATCCAATTTTTGCGGGCCCAAATTACCTTGGCCCTTGGCGGCCCTTGGCGGCCCTTGGCGGCCCTTGAGGCCGTTGAAGCCCTGGACGCTCATACGGTTGCCGCCGCTAGTCGCCCCCCTTTGCGGGCACACCCCGTGGGCGGGCGCCTCCGAAGCCCCCAACAATAGCTATAATTTTCCAAAAGCCTGAAAAGACGATGATAATATTAACGCAGTCCAAGCACATAAAAATTTCTAGACCGAAAACCCGAGAGCCGTCATAGTAAAAGTGCGCCTGCCCCTTGGTGGGACTATAAATCAGCCATGCATTTCTATAGCTAAAGAAAGGCCTTTTTTCAATGAAGCGAGCAGGCCCTGTATGAGACGACTTTAACAGCAAAGCCCAAAAGCTTATTTCAAATATGGCTTGCCGCGATGCGTATTAGCTAAGTAACCGGGAGAAACAGATGAAAATATTGCTCCAAATATCAATTATCCTATGCCTTGTTTCCGGGTGTGTGGCCCCGCCAATGGTGAATAAAAAGACGATTGCAGACCTCTCCACGAACACAGGTGCAGGCGTCGCGCTGCAATATGGGCCGAATATAGTCTGCCATCATATGTCTCTCACAATTAAAAATCTGCAAACAGGCGAAACCCATGAAGCGGAAATGTATTACAACCAGGATTATCGCCACGATGCAGAGGTCGGCAGTAAAGTTGATTTACTCAGCTTGCCCGAAGGCCGCTATCAATTTGTAAAGGGCAAATGCCAGTCTACCAGAAAGGTAGAGCTTCATGGGGGCTTCGTGCACAGCTTTTCAGACATGCAAAGATGGTTTGAGCCTTTTGAGGTTGAGGCAGGCCGAATAACCTATCCAGGGTCGATAAATCTAAATTGGCAAAGCTTTAAAACGGGCAGTATGTTACCGCGTATTCCCGAATGGCTTATGAAAGCGCCGCGCGATCGCTATATGACCTATAGTAATACGGATAATTTCGAATATGTGCAGGCGCAGATTTTGAAAACTGTGCCAACCGCCGACATCCGCATAGATCGGGCTGAAATAACGCTTGATACAGAAATATACATGTCGATTATACGCAAGGCCTATCAAACCATTGATGAGGAAACAGAAGGGTCATATCCAGACAGCAGACAGGCACGCTTGCTGGCTGGGGCTTGGCTTCGGCTTTACCAGCAGCAGAAGACATTTGATCCTGAGGGCCCCGTTGAAAGATTAATCAAAAAAGCTGTTTTTGAAAATAACAAGATTGCGCTTATAGGGTTTTCACCCTTAAGCAGGGTTTTCACCGTAAATCATAGAACACCTGTCTCCAGCCCCCAGCAGCAAACCCATAAGCCTCCTAAAACATCCGCCCCCCCTAAAAGAACCTATCAAAAGCCTGAAAACACTTATACGCCTAAAAGAACCAAGCCGAATGCGCCCTATAGAAGGAATGAGCGCTGATATTTATCGGGTGTTTTCCGGGGCGCGGACCTTCTTCCCCACGGGGCCTGTAGTCTGGCGGAATATATTCATTAAAGGGCTTGTCTGCGAAGTATATATGGGCCGTTCCGCTGGCCGTTCCGCTGGCCGTTCCGCTGGCCGTTCCACTGGTTGTTTAGAGACAATCTGCTGCGGATATGACTAAGTTGAGATGATTTTGAGGCCTGCGCGCGTTGCATTTATAAGAGAGCCATTGGCAGCTCACAAGCTGGCCGAGCCGTGAGCAAAGCGGCGCAACACCAGAAAGGCATATAAGAAAACCGCCTTTGGTGATATTATCCAAACACCTGCATTAGGACGAGACCTGTTGCCAGCCCGCAAGCGGCCAAAATGCGCCGTGTTCCAAATCCTTCCTTCAGACCATACGCCCCCA